>JAHDIP010000401.1 GCA_020630735.1 Saprospiraceae bacterium
TTAGTTAATCAACGATAAAGTGTACTACTCTTTTTATGAGATCAGGATTTTTCATTAAGCGATAATGACCATATCCCTTTGTAACAAGTAAAGTCATATTTTTCCATTTTCGGGCCATATGCTCTGCATCAGTAAAAGGAACAATTGTATCTTTCTCATCATGAATAAGCATTGTATCTTTTACATTAATCCGACCATTAGCCGTAGCTAAATCGCCTTCTTCAATCGTCATTCCTATATTTTTCTTCAATATTTTAAAAAAAGCCGTCGTCATTTTTTTAGGTGCATTGATCATCTTCATAAACTCGTTCAATACTCTTTCCAATCGTGTAGAGGGTGCGATAAGAATTAGTTTTTCTACTGCTATTTTCTCTTCTTTCATCAAAGCATATACTGTAGAACTACCTCCAAACGAATGCGCAATAATACTATGAACACCTCCAATATGATTGATCACTGCACGTATTGCTCCTGCAAAATGAGGCAAATTCGTTTGCTTACCACTAGAGTTGCCATGGGCTGGTCCATCAAAAGTAACGACTTTGAATCCCTGTTCAATTAAGTCTGGAACGAAACTTCTCAATGCTGTGCCACGAGACTCCCATCCATGAACAAGTAGTACGATCTTATCGCCTGTTCCCCACTCATAAGCTTTCAGCATTTTGCCTCCATAAAGCATATCAAAAACCTTTGCCCGTTCCAATATCGGATCGGAAACTTTATGTTTAGCACGTACTAATGGCGTCGAAAATATTTTTAATGCTAACTGGGCACTACTTTTCGGAAAGAAAAATCCAATAATAGGAAAAATAATTTGTGCTATTTTCAACGAAATAGAGGAAGGATGATAAACCCCTCCGTTCGGATTTGGTTCAACAATCGTTGATTCTAAAACTTCTAATCTTGCAGCTAGTTGCATATTTTTATTTTTTTCTTGCTTCTTCAATTTTTTCTAATAAATGGCTCGACATATAGTCGAATGGTTTATGATCTTTATATACTCTAGACATCATTATCCCACCTTCTATAATACCTATAAAAACAGTCGCAAAGGCTTCGGCATCAATTTCTGATTTTATTTCTCCTTTACGAATTCCTTTATTAATCGTATAGGTCAAGTGATTTTGCCAATTTTTTAATGCTACAACTACTTTTTCTCTCAATGCAGGATAATTATCATCTGCTTCAATAGAACTATTTAATAATGGACATCCTCCTTTGATCGGTGGATTAAATAAATGTTCACGATAGAAATAAACGACGGTCTTTAGCTTATCTACAGTGTTATCAATCACTCTTGTTCGAAGACCTATCGTATCGGTAACTACTTTTACAGCGTGCTCAAAAGCTGCAATAGCGATTTCGTCTTTCGATTCAAAATTGCCATAAAGCCCACCTTTAGTTAATCCTGTAGCTTTCAAAATATCTTGAATGGAAGTACCAGCATAGCCCTTTTGATTAAAAAGGCTTGCAGACTGTTCTATAATAAACTGTTTGGTCTTTTCTGATTTTTTCATGACTGTCTATATCTTTCTTTTAAAATCGTATGATGATGACTTGTATGATAGACGGTAAAAAAGAGCATTTCTCGAATGGTCATTTTTCCTAATATTGGATGAGGAATTAGGTATTTGCTCAGGTTTTCATCTTTCCATTTGCTTACAATCTCTTTCAGTTCTTCTTTTTCTTCTTTAAAATTTTGTATTAGGACATTTTTTTGGTCATTTGAGATAACTTTAGGAGCAAATTTTCCTGAAGCAACAGCGATCCCTTCTTCTAGTTTAGTTCTATATTTCTTTACAACTTCATCAAAAGTACGTTCAGGTCTATTGGGTTTACCAAACATTGTTCTAATCATCATTCTAGGCATTTTCAACGCTTGGTTTAATGGTTTTGTACTTCTAATAAGGTGGTCCAAATGCTGCGCTGTTGACCATTTCCCCTCTGTAAATACTTCCTCAAATAGTTGGTCATCTTGGCTTTCAATCCACTTAATCAAGTCATTAAAAGAATGTTCAATTTGTTCGATAAGTTGCTCTTTTGCATGAATAACCATAATGTAAAATTTTAAGTTCATAATGAATGATAGATCAAAAATATACCGATTGGTTTATTTTTGCAACTTTTTGATAAACTTTAACTATTTATGTTTTTTGTTTACTTTCGAAAGTGATATACCTACCAGAGTTCGATTTTCGGATCATCATTGGTTGCTATTGGTAGATTTTCAGTAGCTTTAAATGTTTGGCTATCAAAAAACCATTTTGTTTTCAGTATATTTTCCAAGCAAAAATTTAGAATTCAGCTAATCAAATCCTACCTTTGTCGGGCATGGGAAAACGTTACAAAGTTTATCTACATACGGGAAGCAATATTGGTGAGAAAGAGGCAAATTTACAAAAGGCTGCTACTTTTATAGCGGAAGAAATTGGAGAGATAAAGCACATATCTTCTCTCTATGAAACCGAAGCTTGGGGCAATACCAAACAACCAAATTTTCTTAATCAAGCCATTGAAGTACATACCAACTTAAGTCCTGAAGATTTACTAAAACAGGTACATGCTATTGAGCAAAAACTGGGTAGAATACGTGGTCAAAAATGGACAGCTCGTACGATAGATATCGACATATTATTTTATGCTGATCAACAAATCAATTCGACTAAGCTTACCATTCCACATCCACATTTACACAATAGAAATTTTGTGTTGATCCCGATGATGGAAATTGCACCATATTTTCAACATCCTACCTTAGAGAAAACGATAGAAGAGTTATATGCCGATTGTGAAGATTTACTTGAAGTAATATTGGTAACTAAAAATTAAAACCAGATGTCTAGCCCGTTTCCATATAATTACATTGCTATAGAAGGAAATATTGGTGCAGGAAAAACTACACTTTGCAATATGCTTGCCGAAGACTATAATTGTCGATTGGTCTTAGAGCAATTTGCCGATAATCCGTTTCTTCCCTTCTTTTACGAAAACCAAGAACGTTATGCTTTTCCTGTCGAGCTTTTTTTTATGACAGAACGACATAAGCAGCTCCAAGAAAACTTGGCTCAACGAGATATGTTCCAACAACATATCGTAGCTGATTACTTTTTTATAAAAACATTATTATTTGCCAAAAATAATTTGAGTGCTGAAGAATATCGTTTGTTTCAACGTCTGTTCCATATCTTAAATTCTACCTTTCCTAAACCTGAATTATTAGTGTTCCTCCATCGTTCAGTTGATAATCTATTGGAAAATATAAAGTCTAGAGGTCGTACATATGAGCAGGATATTTCTGGCGAATACCTCAAGCAAATTCAAGATACTTACTTCGAATATTTTAAATCGGAAACGAATATTCCGATTTTAGTAATTGATGTTGAACAAATCGACTTTACGAGTAGCAAAGAGCACTATGATATGATTGTTGATTCGCTAAAACAAAGCTATGCACCTGGTATGCATCATGTGAGTTTTGTGAGTTAATGAAACATTCCCAAAACTAGTATGTAATAAAGGAGTCTAAGACAAACTACGTCATATTATTCAAAAGGAT
>JAHDIP010000094.1 GCA_020630735.1 Saprospiraceae bacterium
TAAACCGTACTAATCATTTGCATGACTTTGAATAAGCGAGTGTATTCATTAACATCTTCGATGAATGGTTCGTGTTCTAAAAAGTTAGCAGAAATAAGGTTAAGTTTACGTACTCGTCCGTTTTTGTCCAATATTCCCTGTACATGCTTTACCCAAAGAGAACCATTATTTTTAACGGCATAAATTTCATTATCTCGAATATCTTTAAGTGATTCGATTTGACGACAAATGACAATATCTCCCGTCTTCATGATCGGTTCCATACTATTTCCTTTTATAGGAAAAGCAACCATATTGCCACCAGTTAGTCCAGGAATAGAAAAAAACTGATGTTCCTCCGATTGGAAACTATCCACAGCAACACTAGAACCAGCAAAAGCTTCTACTGACGTAAAAAGGATATTGCCTTTAGGCGCTTCACCATAGTCTCCTAATTGTTTAGGCAAATCGATACCAAACGGAGTTCCAACACCATCAATTAGGTAGGATTCATTGATACCATATTCTCTACAGACAGTACGTGCATGTCTATAGTCTATTACTCGTTTATCGTCTTCATTGAGAAAAGCCCGAATGATATGACCATATCCTCTTTTTCCTAGGATTTTTTCGGCAAAATCTCCAATTCCCTTACCACCTCGATCATTTAAGATAATATCACCCCTTTCTACAAGTAGGTCAAATACTTTGATAAAACGCTTATTTAATAATACTCTGTCTTCTTGGATCATAGTGTTTACATTTTTTCTATTTAAAACAAATAGGTTAATTAGCGCACAATTTAAAACAAATTATTTTTAAAAACAAATCGTTTTTAAAAAAATCCTCTTTTTTGTTTCTTTTATTATTCAATTCTTTATAAATTGGTGATAGAAGGGATTTTACGTCAAACAAATTATAAAAAATCATAATATTTGGCGTGATACTTGCTGCTAATTATATGCATTAAAATTATAATATGTATTTTCTTGATTCTTTTTTATCAATAAAAATTGCTTTTCTGGTAAAATTTGATCTCAAGAGGATTCCATTTAATTTTATATTCCATATTATTTAGTAAGCCTTTTAATAGTTTTATTAATGATTATTTATTACATTCACGCTAAAATAAGTTAAACATACAATATGGGAAAGATAATCTCACTTTTGAACCACAAAGGTGGAGTGGGTAAAACCACTAGCGCAATCAATATTGGAGCTGGCCTTGTAGAGCTAGGTAAACGTGTACTCCTTATTGATCTTGATCCTCAAGCTAATCTTACACTTTCGCTTGGCATTCCTCGTCAGCGTTACTCTATTTACGAAGCTGTTCGTGGCGAATCAGAATTGGTGCCTTATACGTATAAGGAAGGCTTAGATGTCGTTACCTCTACTCTAGATTTGTCGGGTGCTGAGATGGAGTTAATAAATGAAGCTGGTAGAGAATTTATTCTTAGAGAATTGTTTGAACCTGTTGTCGAAGAATATGATTTTATTATCATTGATTGTCCTCCTTCGCTTGGTTTATTGACCTTGAATGCCCTAACGAGTAGCGACTATGTATACATACCTCTTCAAACGCAATTTTTGGCATTACAAGGATTAACAAAAATCAAACAAGTAATTGATAAAGTGCGTTTCCGCCTGAATAAGAAATTACAGATTGGTGGTGTTGTAGCAACAATGTACGATTCGCGTAAAGTTCTTAATCGTGATGTTGTGAAAACGATCCACAAGTATTTTGGGGAAAAGGTTTTCAAAACAATGATACGTGATAATGTGGCATTGGCTGAAGCACCTGCTCAACGTATGGACATCTTCAGTTACAATAAATCTAGTAATGGAGCGAAAGACTATCTAGCTCTTTCGCATGAAATATTACAACGTGTTGCTGTTTTAGAAGAAGTATAAGTTCTAATTTTTAAAGAAAGTGAGATAACCGTGAGTAAGAAAAAATTTACAGATGGTCTAGAAAGTTTATTCGGTAGCCCTAGTATGGGTGATCTACACGAAGATAGTCCTCTATTGGTTGAAACAAGAAAAGAAGCACGGAAATCAAAGAAGAATACCAAGTCAAAAGATAAAGAACAAAAAAAAGCGGAGAAGGTAAAAGCAAAAAAACGTTCTGGAAAAAGTTTTACTTCTGATCTAGATTCTCTTTTTGATACTGTTATTACCAAAGTAACGCGTGAAGATGTTGGTAAAAAAGATAATCCTTCTAGATCTAAAGCTTCTAAGTCTAGAAAATTGGCTCGCAAACCACTCAGTGGCTTGGATGCTCTTTTTAGAGAAACAAGCGATGGTAAACATGTGGAAATCGAATTGCCACCTGCTGGACGAAAACGCTTGACCATTACTATAGAAAAAACTAGTTTAAGTAAACTAAAATCAATAGCTAAAGCCGAAAAATTATATCTCAAAGATATTATCGGTCATTTAGTTAATGAATATATTTCTAAGCATGAAAAGAAAACAAAGAATTAGAATCATTATCTAATTCTTTGACAAAAAGAGAAAGGGATGATCTACTGTCATCCCTTTCTGTATTTTAACGTATGCAGAGTCTTGATCAATTTCGTATTTATTATAACCACACTATTCATCCTGAATTACTGCGCTTAGAGCGTAAGCGTCGGCAGTTACTCCTTCTCTTATTATTTTCCTTCTTTTTACTTATTGGAATCGTTATTTTAGAAATTTACCTCAATATTCTGATTGTCACGCTATTTTTAATGCTTCCTATTGGTTTATATATTACCTTTCTGCTTTACCGAATCCAAAAATTTAGAATAGATTTTAAACCTAAAATTGTTAACCTCATTTTAGATTTTATTGATGATGGACTAAACCATGGTCGTTTTGATTATGATCCAAAGAAATTTATTCCCAAAAAAGATTTTTTGAGCAGTAGAATACTGGCTACAGACGCCCCCTATTACGAAGGGGAAGATTATATAAAAGGAAAAATAGGTGAAGTAGACTTTGAACTTTGTGAACTCAATGTACGAGAATATTCAAAAGTTAGAAATCGACTGAATTATGTTTTCAGAGGTGTATTTTTACATGCTTCGTTCAAACAACATATGCGTGGTGCATTAATTATCCTTCCAAGAGAATTTAAACAATACCTTTCTCGTTCTATAAAGGCTTTTACCAGCAAAGGTGGTAGAAGTGTAGACGAAATGATTATGCCCGATTTTAGAGAGATCTTTATGGTTTATGCTACTAAGGAGGTAGATACGACGAAGTTATTGTCTAAAGATATGCAACAAGCCATTTTAGAGTACAAAATAAAAACAGACAAAGAAATTTATCTTTCTTTCGTCCGAAATCAATTTTATATCGGTGTTACTGAACCAAAAGACATCTTAGAACCTTTTATTTTTACGTCAAATGTTAGTTTTGACCTCGTTCGAGAATTTTTTGAAGATATTCAACTGCTAATATCGATTGTAGAAGATTTCGACGCACATCATTAAGCATCTAATAATCGTTGTCTTTTTGAATGACTTTAGAATCAGTTAAATAAAATATCAATGAAAAAAATAATAACTAGCTTATTTTTAGTTTGTCTCTTCTTTACAGTAGGCTTTACACAAGTTAGCCCTGCTACTATTGATAGCACAATCATAGAAGACAAACAAACACCAGAAACGGCTATTACCAAAACTCCTCTGCTAGAAAAATCGTTACTGTGGCGTATTTCTGGCAATGATTTAGAAAAACCTTCTTACCTCTACGGCACTATCCATATGATTAACAAAGAGGATTATTTCTTAACGGAACCGACTAAAAAAGCATTTAACGAAAGTGATCGTGTCGCTTTTGAAGTTAATTTATCTGAAATGGATAATATGGGTGCCCAACTTTCTTTACTCATGCAAGCTTTTATGAAAGGAGGTGTCTCCCTTTCAGATTTATTGAACGAAGAAGATTATGACTTGGTGTCTAAACATTTTGAAGAATTGGGTTTACCGATGATGTTTTTAGACAAAGTAAAACCAATGTTTTTATCTTCTTTAGCTGCTGGTGGAATGGGAACAGATGATACCGATGCTATGACTGCAATGGTCTCTTACGAAATGGAATTGATGGAAATTGCCAAAGAACAAGAAATGGAAATTGAGGGGCTTGAAACAGCCGAATATCAAATGAGTATGTTTGATAGTATTCCATATAAAGTGCAAGCAGAAATGCTCGTAGCTGGTATCAAAGATGAAACGGCTACAGATGACCAATTTGATGGTATGATCCAAATGTACAAAGACCAAGATATTAATGCCATGCAAACGATGATCGAGGGCGACGATGAAGGTATCGGACAATACGAAGAATTGCTCTTGGTTAACCGAAATAAAAATTGGATTCCTGTAATGAGTGAAATGATGAAAGATAAAATTACGTTTTTTGCCGTTGGTGCAGGACACCTTGCGGGCAAACAAGGCGTCATCAATTTACTGAAAGAAGCTGGCTATACTGTCGAGTCAATGCGTGTAAGTGAAAGTGAAAATTAAAATAATGCAACCTCAAGGTGCAGGTGAATAAAGAATAAACTCTCGACACTCTATTTTTCATCTGATAAAAAAATTAAAACCAATTGGCACTAATAAAAAAGGTACGAGGTTTTGAACCTCAATTCGGATTAAATAATTTTTTAGCTGAAAATGCTACCATTGTTGGCGATGTCATTATGGGCAATGATTGTAGTGTTTGGTTCAATGCCGTTGTACGAGGCGATGTCAATAGTATCCGCATTGGCAATAAAGTAAATATTCAAGATGGTGCAGTAATTCATTGTACCTACGAACAGTCAAAAACAACTATCGGCGACAATGTCTCTATCGGGCATAATGCTTTAGTCCACGGATGTACGATCAAAAGTAATGTATTAGTCGGCATGGGAGCTATCGTAATGGATCACGCTGTTGTCGAAGAAAATTGTTTAATTGCTGCTGGTGCAGTCGTACTAGAAAAAGCACATTTAGAATCAGGCTTTATTTATGCAGGCGTACCAGCAAAAAAGGTAAAAGCAATCACACCAGAACAATTTAAATCCTCAGTAGAACGAATTGCCAATAATTATACAATGTATGCTAGTTGGTTTCAAGAAGAGGAATAATTGATCAGTTATAAATTGATTTTGACATTTTAATAGTTAGTAATGGTCAAATAATAACTTCCCGTATTTCGGTCATTACTTAACAAAAAAATAGGCTGCCTCGAAATATCGAGACAGCCTATTTTTTTAACGCCACTATCGACTAGCAATAGCGATCAAAAGCCATTTTAAGGTTAGCAGCAATAATTTCTGCTGAACGACCTTCGATATGATGACGTTCTAAGAAGTGCACCAATTTTCCATCTTTAAATAAACCAATAGACGGTGAAGATGGAGGATAAGGCAACATATACTCCCGTGCTTTATTGGTAGCTTCTTTATCAACACCTGCAAAAACGGTAACGTTTCGTACAGGTTTTTTCTCATTTTCTAAAGCAAGTTTTACCCCAGGACGAGCATTAGCTGCTGCGCAACCACAAACCGAATTGACAATCATAAGGACTGTGCCTTCTTCATTACCTAAAACAGCATCTACCGCTTCAGTTGTTTCTAAAGCTTCAAAGCCAAAATCTGTTAATTCTTTGCTCATAGGAGCTACTAATTCCGGTGGATACATTATATTTGTTTTTTTTTAATAAATGACAATGATATAACGCAAAAAACTACGTTATCTTTCACAAAAATACTTGTTTTATACTAATTTTATACAATTGAATTCAGCTAATGGTTCATTTTTTCTGAAAAATACTTTTTTCATCGTGTTTTTTCCCCGAAAAACCGATATTGCACCGTAAAATATTAATCTTATGCAGCAGCGTATTCTGTTCTACTTTCTTACAATCAGTTGTTTTTTGCTACTTCACTCAAGTTGTGTTAGTGAATCATTAGACCCTGACCCTGCTCTAGTGTGTAATACCGTCGTAACGTACGATGACCAAATGGCTGAAATCATCGACAATTCTTGTGCTTATGTTGGTTGCCATGACGGCGGAGGCGATGCACCAGGTGACTACACCAATTTTGCAGTATTATCCACCAACCTAAATGAAACATTTGAAAGAAGAGTAGTTGAAGAACAAAATATGCCGCCAGAATATGCACCAGAAGGATCTCCGAAGACCTTAACAGCAGATGAATTGAACTTGATGAGGTGCTGGATAGAAGATGGTTACCCTGAAAATTAATCTCAAATTTTTAATACAATTCAATATGATCAGAATCGTTTTTTTTGTACTTGCTATTTGTTGTAGTTTGAGCAGTTTTGGACAAGAGGAAACGCCTCAATTTGCACAACGCACCTTCAAAGATACTCGTGTTATCAACACCCATTCTGTAGAAGTTTTACCCAAAAGAAAATTAGATGTTCGTATTGGTCACCGATTTGGTGATTTGGTTGGTACTAGTGGTGGTTGGCAAACTTTTTATGGATTAGAAAATGCTGCCGATGTATTGATTGGAGTAGATTATGGTATTACCAATAATGTAACCGTTGGTCTATTTCGTACTAAAGGTGCTGGTCGCCTAAAACAATTGGTCAATGGAACCTTAAAATATCGAGTACTACAACAAGGTTTAGAAGGAGGTTCGCCAGTAACTATTACCGCATATGGTGTCAGTTCTCTTTCTACAATGAAAAAAAGTACAGACCCCGAAGCACTACATTTTTTCCCGAAGAGTATACACCGAATGTCTTATGCTGTTCAATTCTTGATCGCTCGGAAATTTTCTGACCGTATCTCTCTTCAATTAATACCAAGTTATGTCCATCGTAATTTTGTATTGCCTACAGACGTTAATGATCTAGTAAGTATGGGAGGAGCTCTCCGTATTCAGATGACTAAAGTGTTTGGTTTGATTGCTGACATTACCGTCCCATTTTCTGATGAATTAAATAGACTGCCAGCAATCGGTGTTGGTTTAGAAATAGATACAGGGGGACATATTTTTCAAGTAAACTTTACCAATGCTAGAGGTATTGTCGAAACAGATTATATTCCTTATACCACAAGTGATTGGGCGGAAGGGCAATTTCGTTTAGGTTTTACGGTGTCTAGGTTGTTTAATTTGTAAGATCAACAGACTTGATGATCCGATCAGAAAAGCAGCAAGATTAATTGTTGACTTGGTCAATCGAAGTAGTCTTATAGGTTCACTCAAAAGTGACCCTATATATGAGTATCTCCATCGATTTAATTTTGGCAAAAAGAAAAATTTAACCATATGAAACGTTCATGATTAAGGTATAAACCTGCCTGCCGGCAGGCAGGCACACAAAGGAATGATTAAAACGAATCATTCTTTTAGCATCGTACAAAAGGTGCTGTTAAAAACAGCGAAGTATAAAAGCTTAGTTGAAAACTACGCTTAGCGGACATGGATGTTTTTTTAGCATGAAGAAAAATTTTAAACTGATGAAACTATTCGCAATCCTATTTTTATTACTCTTCACAACTTCTTCTTTTGCACAAAGCAAATTAGAAATGACGGGTACGAGCGACAAAGATTCATGGATTACAAACTATGCAGAGGCATTGGACTATAGTGAATGGATGAATTGGCCTATCCTATTATTTTTTACAGATAATGCTAATGAAAAGGCGCAAAAGATGACAACCGATATCTTGAAAAGCGAACCTTGTTTCACCTTTTTAGAAGAACATTTCATCATCGTTTATCTTGATATAAATGATCCAACGCCATTGCCCAAATTTCAGCAATATCCTGATGATGATGACAACTTGGTTGATACGGTCGGAAAGCGTAACAAGTATACTCAAATTTCGGATTTTAGATCAACCAATCAACCAGAATTTTATATCGTAGATCATCATGAAACTATTTTGGCAGCTTCTGCTTATGAAACTGATCCAAATGCTTTCCTTAATTTTTTAACCATTGGCTTAGAAACGTATAAAAACAAATAAAATGAGATTATTTTTTGGAATACTTTATTCTGTATTAATATTAGCCGCTTGTCAACCTGATACAGCAACAGACAAAAAAACTGCAACAAAACCTGCTGCGAAAACTTCTGAAAAAACGGATACCTTTGTACCTCCAAATGAGCCACATAAACTCAAAGATTATTTGGAAGCGTTGGATAGAGCCGAGACACAAAAAAAACCATTACTAGCTTTTTTTACGGCCTATAGAGGTTGTAAACTTTGTCCTAAAATGGAAAAAGAGATGTTGCAAAATCCTAAAGTAAAAAAATTCATTGAAGATAATTTCATCTTTGCATATCTCTATGTTGATGATCCAACACCACTTCAAGAAATTGAATTTTATGAAAATGAGGAAGGCAAAATGGTAAAAACAAGAGGTGCTCGATTGCTCGATATGCAAAAAGAAGATTATCGTTCTACGAACCGACCTGAATTTTACGTCGTAAACGAAAACGAATATATTTTTGCCGCTTCAGCTTATGAAACTGATCCTGAACAATTTATCAATTTCTTAAAAGCAGGTCTTAAATCTTATCAACCTGGTAATTAAAATTCTACAAGAATGAATAAACTGCTCCTTATTTCTATTCTACTAATTAGCTGTATAGGCTTGTTTACTTTAGACATTTGGCAAGGGCAAAAGTTTCAAATCAACGAAAAAGCTAGTGTCGAAAATGTCCTTCGTCAACTAGGTGACCAACCCGTTGAACATCAACTCAATTTGAAAGGTGGTGCTTCTGCAAAAATTGGTGAAGAGTTATTTAAAACAGGCTTTGCTAAAAGAATGGGTGGTAGAAAAAAGAGAAAACAGAGCAAGCATTTTGTTTGTACCTCATGTCATAATATCACAAAAGAAGACCCCGACTTAAGTGTAAGTGATCCTCAAGCTCGTTTGGAATATGCTGACAAAATGGGCTTGCCTTTTTTACAAGGTACAAGCTTGTATGGAGCAGTCAACCGTACCAATTTTTATAATGGAGATTATTACAAAAAGTATGGCAACCTCGTCGAAAAAGCAAATGATAATCTTCGAGAAGCGATCCAACTTTGTGCTGTAGAATGTGCTCAAGGTCGTCGCTTAGCTAATTGGGAATTAGAATCTATTCTGGGCTATCTTTGGTCTTTAGAATTAAAAATGGGTGACCTCAATCTCACTGCCCAAGATTATCAATACATCGAAAATGCAATTGGAAAAAGTAGCGATCAAAAGAAAGCAATTGAGCTGATCAAGTCGAAATATTTACAAGCATCACCTGCTACCTTTACGCCCCCTCCTACCGACCGAAAAAAAGGATATGGCCTTACAGGTGATCCTAAAAATGGAAAATTAATTTATGAATTAAGCTGCTTACATTGTCATCAAAACCAACGCTATTCTTTCTTCAATCTCGATGAATCGAAACTAAGTCTGGATTACCTAAACAATCATTTTCCTAAATATTCGCACGCTTCTATTTATCAAGTTGGTCGTTATGGCACCCCTCCTCTCAACGGAAAACGTTCGTACATGCCCCAGTATACTGCTGAACGAATGAGTAACCAACAGATGGAAGATTTGAGAGCTTATTTGGCACAAGGTAGAGAGTAGTTCTCTATATAAAATTTTGTAACTTAGATCAACAGTTAAAATAAGCGATTATCTATGATCTAAAGTACAACAAATGAAGAATATATTACTTGCCATTTTTACGCTGTTCATTATTGGTAGTATTTACGGACAACAATTTGAACAATTTACAAGCTGCTATTCTATTAAAGTTATAAAAGATGATACTGATTTTTTGTGGGTCGGCTCTGCTGGCGGACTAGTAAAGCTTGACAAAAAAACAGGTAACTCTACACATTTTACTAACTCAAATTCTGGCTTGCCCAATAATGATATACTTTCCATTGCCATTGATAGCAACGGAGCTAAATGGATAGGAACCCAAAAAGGAGGATTAGCAAAATTTGATGGCATTAACTGGATCACCTATAATACCTTAAATACTGGTTTACCCGAAAACGATATTCGATCTATTGCCATTGATTCAAATGATATACTTTGGATTGGTACAACAGCTGGACTAACTTCATTCGATGGAAATTCATGGATCACTTATGATACATCTAATTCGCAAATACCAAATAATTGGATTCAATCTATAGCTATTGAAAAAAATGGAACCATATGGATTGGTACAATGCAAGGTTTATCCAAATTTGACGGAAGCAATTGGGTTAACTACTTTTCATCCAATTCGAAATTAGAAAGTGACTTTATACGTTCTATCAAAATTGATGATAATGGCACCAAATGGGTGGGAACAGCAAAAGGTGGATTAGTATCTATTAACAATAATGAATGGACTATTTATACTTCTTCCAATTCTGAGCTTCCAAACAATTATATACTTTCAATAGATATAGATAAAAGCGGAAAGAAGTGGATAGGAACAAATGAAGGTATAGCAATATTTGATGATAATAAATGGGCTATTCAACTGCCTTCCAATTTTGATTTCACAAGTGATAGGACTACAGCAATAAGCATTGATAAAAATAATGTGGTATGGCTTGCAACTCAAAAGGATGGTCTCATAAAACAAGCAGGAAAAGAGTGGCAAAAATATACTATTTCGAAATCTGGAATAAATGCAAATATTATTACCTCTATAGCAATAGATAAAAATGGAACAAAATGGATTGGCTCTAGTCGTGGCTTAAGTTCTTTTGACGATAAGGTATGGGTAAATTATAATACAGCAAATTCAAAATTGGTGAGCGACAACATTGAATCTATCGCAATAGATAAAGATGGAACAAAATGGATCGGTACATGGAAAGATGGAATAATAAGTTATAAGGATACCCTGTGGGAACAATACAATGAATTTTCGTGGGGACCTTTTATTGTTAAAGCTATAAGCGTAGATAAAGATGGAACAAAATGGATCGCTCGGTATGGAGGAGGAGTTCTAGCAATAGATAGTAATAAAAAAGCAACCTTGTACAGTACCCATAATTCTCCTTTACCTAATGGAGCTGTAAAATCTGTAACAATTGATGATAGAACGGGTAAAGTTTGGCTTGCGAATCGAAGTGGACTTACAACTATAGAAAAAAATAAGTGGCACACTTATACCTCTGAAAACTCAGGTTTACCTAGCAATGATGTCAGCTTTGTTACCATTGACCAACATGGAACTGTGTGGGTTGGTATGAGTAAAGATGGTATTGCAAGCTTTGATGGCACTAATTGGCAAACCTACAATACCTCAAATTCTGACTTAATTGACAATAAGGTAAATGTTATAGCGATTGATTTAGAAAACAAAAAATGGATTGGGACAGAAAATGGATTATCAACCTTTGATGGTCATAACTGGCAGTCTTATAATATCACGAATTCAGGTCTAACTAATAATTGGATTTATAGTATTGTAGTCGAAAAAAATGGAGCAAAATGGATAGGTACGGCAAGTGGGCTTACAAAAATAAAGTAACTTTACTTTTCAGTTTATCAGGAATGTAAGATAAGTTGTATTTTATAATTATCTGTTATTCTTTATACATCCCAGCCATACTTTTCCCAATCTTCTTGGTAATCAATATCGGATAAGGTAGGAACTTGGTGGCAGGTTTTATTGAGTGCTTTTATTTTCGTTAAAGTGGTAGCACAAACAGTATCAGTACTCCACTTCATATTTTCAAATAGGCTAGGACTAAATTCTGTCATTCCTAATAAATAGTAGCCGCCATCCATTGCAGGTCCAATTACAAAAGGGTGTCGGTCTAAAGCTTCAAGCGCTTCGACAATAATCTCAGGAGCGAGGCTTGCACAGTCGCTTCCGATGATTAATGCTTTTGAATGATGCTTTAAAACTTGCTTGAAAGCATTCGACATTTTCGCTCCTAGATCATCGCCCTCTTGGAGGTATTTATGGAATAAATCGGGCGACCACATATCTTTTTCTTCAATTTGCTGGCTATAAAACAAGTGCCGACTTAGGTTTATTGAAAGCGCAATATTTCGAGTATGTTTGAGCAAGGCGATATAAATTTTTAATGCTTGTTCATCGCCGACAGTTTTTGCTAATCGTGTTTTTACTTTTCCTTTTTCGGGGTTTTTTACAAAAATAATCAGTGCTGTATCTTCTTGCTTATTCAACATATCTGTCTATCGTTTCTTTTTCTTTTTATACAATTCGTCTTCATCTACAACTTGAATAACTTTACCATTTTCTAATTTTTTAGCTACAGCAGAATAAGGTCCTGTAATAATTTCGTCACCATCTTCAAGACCAGTAAGTATCTGAATATAATTGTCATCTTGTATGCCTGTCGTAACCACAACCATTTCCGAACTACCTGCACTAGTAACAAAAACAACCTCTTTTACATTATCATCATCTGCGTTTTTTTTCTTTTTCTTATCTGCATCAATCTCTCTAGTAGTTACAGATTGGATCGGCACTGTCAATACATCTTTTTCAGTATTTGTGTTAATTTCTACAGATGCCGACATACCAGGTCGGAAAGGATGAGATTTTCCAGGTTTGATGAGTTCTTTATATGATTCAGGATCAATCCGAATTTTTACAACAAAGTTCGTGACTTGATCAGTAGTCAAGGTACCGCTAGCTGAGTTACTAGCTGAGTTGGCGATTTCTGTTACTTTTCCTCTAAATTTTCTATCCAGATAAGCATCAACTTCTATTTCTGTTTCATCTTCTAAAGAAACACGAAGAACATCATTTTCACTCACATCTACCTGAACTTCCATCGAATTCAAATTTGCAATTCGCATTAGTTCGGTACCTGCCATCTGAGCTGTACCAACTACACGTTCCCCTTTTTCTACATTCAATACAGAGATTGTTCCGTCTGTTGGTGCATAAATCGTTGCTCTATTCAAATTCGTTTGCGATTCGGTCGAAGTTGCTTCTGCCGACTTGATCGCTGCTTCGGATGCTTTTACAGATGCTTCGGAAGCTGATACTCCTGCTTTAGCATTTTTGATATTAGCCTCTGAAGAACGTAAGTTGGCTTTCAAGGATTCAAGGCTAGAAAGAGAGGCATCAAAATCTGCTTGCGAGATAACTCCTTCTTTATGTAAGCTTATATTTCGGTCGTGTACCGCTTGGGTATTGGCTATTTGTGCACGAAGTTGATTAGCAGCTTCTTCTGCTTGTATTAGCGATGCTCTTGATCGTTCAAGGTTAGCTCTAGAATTGGATAAATTTGCTTTGGCTTGTGAGACACTTGCAGCCGCACGTTGAGTGCCTGCCACATAAGAATCGGGATCTATCTTTGCCAATAGTTGACCTGCTTTTACTGCTTCTCCTTCTCGCACATGTAACGCTATCACCTCTCCAGAAATATCAGAACTGATCTTAATTTCTGTTTCGGGAAATACTTTTCCACTTGCAGCAACCATTTCTTTTATCGTTCGTTTTTCGGCATTCTCAACCAGCACTTTTTCTCCTTTAGGTTTACTTTTTCCTTTAAAATATACCGCTACAAGCAAGCCCAATACAGCCAGTCCGAGAATTATGATAAGCGTGTTATTGTTTTTCTTCTTCAATGATTTTGTCATAATTTGTTCGATTGTTTAAAACAGTTTTTCTGAACTTTATTGTCAACAGGTCTAATCTAAACGTAGTTCTTTACCTTCATAAAATTCTACAATTTTTACAGTATAAAGGTAATTGTATTTTGCAACAATGAGGTCTACTTCTGCTTGATCTAATCTATTTTTTGCTGTCGTCAATTCAAAAGTATTAACAGAACCTAACTTAAACCTTTTTTCCATATTTGCATAAGCGGCGGTCAATGCTTCTACTGTTTTTTCATTAGCTGCTAATTGCTTTTGTGCAGCTTTAGCATCAGCTATGGCATTTTGGATACTAGCTTTGAGTTGTTGTTTTATCTGTTCATTTGCTACTTGGGTATTAACGATATTCAACTCGGCTTGCTCTTCAGCTATCTTCGTTCTACCATTATTATAAATTGGGATATTTACATTTAGACCAACTGATTGACCAAATTGATCGTTCATTTGAGAAAAATATCCTATTTTATTTTCTTCAAATGCTATTTGACTATAAGGAGTAAGCACTGTCGGTATACCGTCGATATCAACAGTGTAATTAGCATCTATTATTGGTACTTCTGGTCCAACCAATTTTCTCGTTTTAGCATTACTAATATAACTTGATCGTAAGCTACCGAACAGAGAGACTGTAGGATAATAACCTGCTTTCGCAATATCTATCCCTATTTCTGCACTTTTCATACGTAGTTCACCTGCTTTAATTTGAGGTTGTGTTTGCAATGCTTTTTGATAAATATCAACCAAGCCAAAAGCATCCGTATTAACGGTTGTCGTAGAAGTAATCGTTGGGCGCTCTATTTGCAAATCAAAATCGGGTTCTAACAATAGAAGTTGTTTGAGGTTTAGCAATGATAGCTCCACTTGATTTTCTTGCGTGATAATTGCTTGTTCATCTTGTGCAATTTGTGCTAAAATATCTAAACGGTCATTTCTAGGCAAGGAACCTGCATTAATCAATTTATCAGTTTGCTCTAATTGAGCTTTTGTTAATTCCAATCGTTTATTCGCATTTTCAAGACGCTCTTCTGCAAATAAGACATTAAGATAAGCTCCTGCTATTTGTAACGAAAGATCGTTTATGGTAGAATTACGATCCGCTTGTGCTGCCATAAAATCGAACTCGCTTTGCTTGATCGAATTTTTTATTTGACTTCCATTATATAAAAGTACAGAAGCAGATAAGCCATGACTATTGGAAAATATAGCTGCGTTTTCTATAGTATTCGTATTTGGGTTTACTGTTCTACCAGATTGGAGTGCAACTGATGTTGATGCACTGACATTAGGAAGACGTGCATTCTTATTCCCTTTATCTGCTAATTCAGCTCTTCTAACAGATAAATCCGCCTGTTTTACAGAGAGACTATTGTCCATAGCATGCTTTATACATTTTTCTAATGACCATACTTCTTGTGCTTGTAGACCGAAGACAAACAGCCCCAAAAATAGTGTAAGTGATAATCGTATCATAGTTTTAATTTTTTACAATAATAAGAAAGCTATGGGTAAATGCAGTAAATATTTATATAAAGGGGACTTAAATTAAGACAAAATTTAGTTTTCAATTGAAGTTCTCCAAAAGAAAAAGCGAATTTATTGAATTAATCTTCAATAAATTCGCTTTTTCTACTTTTTTTGACTGTTGTCAATATTCCTATAAGTAGATGTTTTCTTTAAACAAGTTCTTACCTCCAATCAACGGATTCTATTGTCTTGGTAGCAATAAGTCTATCATATCTTTCGCCAAACGGACGGTAATACACTAAAACCGTATACTTGTTTTGTGTTTCGTACCAATTTCCTTCTGTTTCAGAGAAATCGGGTTGTTCCTCACCATCACGAACCACCGCATAGGCATAATTATAATAGCCTTGTTTTAAAAACAGCTCCAATTCATAAGCATTTTTATCTTCCTTGTATTTCATCTCGCAATAGTCTTGAATTTGCCAATCTGTTAGCTCACCAAAAATATAAACTTTAGCATCTTCAAAGTCTTGCTTTGCTTCTAATGAAAATAGCACATAAGCATAGTCACTTTCTAAATTATTTTCTTCGTGGTTATAACTTTTAGGGCTATATCCTACTATCGTAGAATTAGTAACATTATCTCTAGTCAAGTCAATATTTTCAATAACAAAACTCCCATTAATATCTCTGTAGCTGAGGTGAGGTTGGAATTCTCTTTTGATATCTGGGGCAAGAACGACTTCGTGAAAATCTTCACTCCGTTCTATACTTACAATACCATCTAATAAATTTGTTCTATCGCTTTTCTTATTTAAACTCAAAACCGTTCCACCTCTGTATCTAAAACTTCTCAAATCTAGGGGTCTAAATTCTTTACCTGCAGGAAAGATAATTTTATTCATATAGTCGTAGGATAATTCTTCGTTTCGTACAAACATGGGAGGCAAATTAAGAATGGCATTATCCCAACGACCATTTTGTAATACGGTCGTTTTGATTTCCGTTTTGGGACTTTTAATGACCATTCCCTTGTGTCTCAAATTAAAATCAATCTCTTGATGTGTATCTGACTTTGACACGATACTTGGAACAATAACGTTTGGCGCAATCTGAATCTTTGAAGGTTCAACTACCATAAACCGACGTGTAATGACTAATTCTTTTTCTGATTCATCTTCATATACCTTAAGCAAATAATTTCCTGACTTAGACCAACGCATATTCTGATTGGGCAGACCTAGACGATAGTGAGTAAAAGGAGTTATGTTACCAAAAGAATTTCTAAAGTCTAGAATTTTTTCGTCTATAAAACCATCAATATACTCCATATCGGTCAGTTCTGAAGGCGTCCAATCTGAATTACAATGTTGGATGGTATACACATAATCTTTGACATCAGCATCTAAGTCATCGAAAGAAAGGACTAAGGTATTATTTGGTGCATTCAATGAAACTATTGGATAACTCAATGCAGACCTTCCTAGCCGAAGCTGAACGGTTATGATATTATCTTTGTAGATATAATCATAGTAACGTAAGTCTTCATCTTGTGCAAAAGAGAAGAAAGGTAGTATTGCAAAAATAAAGCATACCAGAATTCGACAATTAGAAAAAGACATATCTTGTTTTATTTTTGTATTTATTTTGCTTTGCTCGTCCATTTAGAATCTTTTACTCTAAATCGCCAATTCCAAGCGGCACATTCTTCTGCATAATCAACTCCTACTCTAGGACTTGCAATAATAGTATTTTCATCAATAGTCTCACCACGATCTTCTATCCAAATAGGGCTTGATTTATCCAAAAAACTTAATCCACTATGTTCTGTTCGAATGCCTAAAGCCCTAGATAAAACGCCTGGGCCTGCAGTTAATTGTGGTTTAAGTTGCTTAAAATTGCGTCGTTTAAGCATTAATGCTATGTTTTCAGCAGGTTCAACGGCTCGGATGAGTACCGCCTGAGCCATTCCCTCCTTAGCAGTAACGATATTAAAGAGGTGATGGATGCCATAGCAAAGATAAACATAACTGTGTCCGCCTTCGGCGAACATAATTTCGGTACGTTTTGTACGGCGATTATTGTAGGCATGGCAAGCCTTATCATCTGAGTCTCGGTAAGCTTCTGTTTCAACGATTTTAGCACTTGAGCATTCACCATCAAAATTGGTAACGATGTATTTCCCTAATAATTCCTTACTGATCAAGACAACATCTTCTCTAGTATAAAAAGATTTGGATAATCGTTTTCCAGTTGTCATTATCGACTATAGTTTGGAGCTTCTTTCGTAATCGTTACATTATGTGGATGGCTTTCATGAAAACCTGCCGATGTAATTTTTACAAATTGAGCGGCTTGCAAATCTTCAATAGTAGCAGCACCGCAGTAGCCCATTCCTGCACGAAGTCCTCCTAAATATTGCACCATTACCTCAGCCAAGGTTCCTTTAAATGGTACTCGACCTTCGATACCTTCAGGTACTAATTTTTTTATATCATCTTCCACATCTTGAAAGTAACGATCTTTTGAGCCTTTTTGCATAGCTCCTAAAGATCCCATTCCTCGATATACTTTAAACTTTCGACCTTCATAGATAATAGTCTCGCCAGGTGCTTCGTCAATTCCAGCAAAAAGAGAACCAGCCATAATGGTACTAGCACCAGCAACAATCGCTTTTACAATATCACCTGAGTATCTAATTCCTCCATCACCAATGATAGGTACACCAGTATCTTTTATGCCTTTTGCCGCTTCGTGTATGGCAGAAAGTTGAGGTACACCGACTCCTGCTACGATTCTAGTTGTGCAGATACTTCCAGGACCAATACCAACTTTTACGCCGT
The DNA here is from genome assembly GCA_020630735.1 of Saprospiraceae bacterium. Taxonomy (GTDB): domain Bacteria; phylum Bacteroidota; class Bacteroidia; order Chitinophagales; family Saprospiraceae; genus JAHDIP01. The sequence continues at coordinate 17,887 of JAHDIP010000094.1, forward strand.
CTACACCTGCATCAACCAAGGCTTTAGCTCCTTCAGCTGTAGCAACATTTCCTCCTATTATTTGTAAGTCAGGGTATTTAATTTTTGTTTTCTTTATGGCATTCAATACACCGAGAGAATGTCCATGCGCTGTATCTATACAAATGACATCTACATCTACATTGACCAAGGCATCTACCCGTTCAAGCATATCGTGTGTAACCCCTACGGCTGCACCTACTACCAATCGACCTAAAGAATCTTTACAAGAATTTGGATAGTCTTGTACCTTCATAATGTCTTTGTAGGTAATCAAACCAACAAGCGTATTATTGTCATCTACAACAGGTAGTTTTTCAATTTTGTGTTTTTGTAAAATATCTCTTGCTTGATCAAGCGTCGTTCCGATAGGAGCTGTAACCAAATTTTCGGAAGTCATTAATTCTTTTACAGGACGGTTAAGACGGTCTTCAAAACGCAGATCACGATTGGTTAATATGCCGATAAGTTTTTGATGTCTATCGACTATAGGAATACCACCGATATGAAATTTACGCATTAGATTGAGCGCATCGCCAATCAACGCATTATCACCTAAAGTAACAGGATCGATGATCATACCACTTTCAGAACGTTTTACACTTCTTACCTGTTCAGCTTGTGCTTCGATAGACATATTTTTATGAATAATGCCTATACCTCCTTGACGAGCAATAGCTATCGCCAATTTATTTTCGGTAACAGTATCCATCGCAGCAGAAACGATAGGAGCGTTCAAACGAATCTTTCTAGTAAGTTGTGTGGAAATATCGACTTCACGAGGAAGGACTTCTGAATAAGAAGGGACGAGTAACACGTCGTCAAATGTGAGGGCTTCGCCTAAGAACTTACCTGTCTTAGTCTCTTTAATTGTTTTTACCTGTTCCATGCGCAAAGTTATGCTTTTTGTTTAAAAGAAAAACTCTTTTTTATTTTTATTTTTGCAAAAAAACAATTGTACTATGTTAACTGTATTTAGTGATGACCATTTTATGAAACAAGCTTTGATAGAAGCCAACAAAGCTTATGAAGAAGGAGAAGTACCTGTTGGTGCTGTTGTAGTTTGTAAAAATCAGATTATTGCAAGAGGTTATAACCATACAGAAAAGTTACATGACGTAACGGCACATGCTGAAATAATTGCCCTTACAGCAGCATCTGAATTTTTAGGGAGCAAGTATCTAAAAGATTGTACATTGTACGTTAGTCTTGAGCCTTGTGTGATGTGTGCGGGCGCACTTGCTTGGGCACAACTAGACCGATTGGTATATGGAGCAAGTGATGATAAAAGTGGATTTATGCGATTCGGAAAAAAAGTACTACATCCTAAGACAAAAGTTGAATATGGCATTTTAGAAGAAGATTGCAAACAATTGATAAGTCAGTTTTTTCTGTCTTTGCGACAATAAAAATAGCCCCTTGATTACTCAAGAGGCCTTTGGTGTTTCATAAAATGTGTGGTATTATTTGAAAAAAAATTAATCCTTATCAAGCTTAGCCATTGGTTTTTTACGGTTTTCATCCGTAATCTTTTTGATGGTAAGTGTTTCCACTTCTTCACCAACACTAAGCGTTAATTTGTAAATTCCATTTTCATTTTCGGATAAATCAAGCGAAATATTGTTTAATCCGTTATCTAATGTTTTATAATCTGTGCCTAGTTCATTTCCTTTCCAATCTTTTAAGCTATACTCCAATTCGCTACCTTCATTTGTAGCATCTAGCGTAACGTCAAAAGTAGAAGAGACAGATACAGAAGACATTTTCACGACCATAAATTCATTCGGAATCTTTTTATTGATGGCCAACACTTCAGAAAAACTATAGGTATTGTCAAAGTCTATTTGTTTTAAACGATAAAATAATCGGTCTGATTTTGCCATCACATCTAAAAAGCTATATTCTTGTAATTGTTCAGAATCTCCAGCGCCCTTTAATTCGCCAATCGTTGTAAATTCGACTCCATCTTCTGAACGTTCAATGGAAAAATTAGCATTACTCTCCTCTTTAGTAGTACTCCAAGTTAGCATTACTCCTATCGCTAATTCTTCACCTATTACTGTTTTTTCGTAAAGGCAAGAAGCACTAGCTTGTTGGTTTAAACTAAAAATAAGGAAGCAAAAGAGGGTTAGTAAAACAGATTTACAGTTTCTTTCTATCATATTTTAATTTTGGTTTAAAGGTTCTAATTAGGTGGGAGGGAAAGAAGTGGTAAAAGTGTTTATATTCTTCTGATACTAATAATCATTTGGCAACTATCGTGCCTTTTTTTATACATAAAACTACTTTACAATGTATTATAGATCGTCTCTTAGCCGCCGATTTCCTCTGGTGTACTACTCGCTACATTACGCTTTTTGGATTTATCTCCTTCTACTTTTCGGATAATGAGGGTTTCAACTTCTTCATTTAGTTCAAGGCTCAACTTATAAAATCCTTCTTTTTCATTTTCTATATTTACCATTATTTCGTTAAGACCATTAATCAACAATAACTTTTCTTGTATAATAATATTCCCTTTATAATCTTTGAGAGTATACGTCAACTCTTCCTCTATAAAAGAGTCTAACGATACATCAAAAACATCATTTGTTTCAACAGTAGACATAGCTACAATGATAAACTGGTTTTGTAATTTTTTCTCTATACTAACGGGGTCACTTGTACTTTCTGCGCCATCTATATCAACTAACCGTAATCGGTAATACAATATTGATTCTCTAGCATTGACATCAATAAATCGGTACTTCAATTCACTATCAGAATCACCAGCAGCATGTACTTCTCCAATGTGATCGTAAGTTATTCCATCGGATGATTTTTCGATAACAAATAATCTACTATCATTTTCTATATATGTTCCCCACTCTAGCATATTACCTAATTGAAATTCTTTACCTTCTAAAGGTATCGAATAACTAACATCTGCATTTGCATTAAATACTAATACAGAAAAAAGAAGCAGGAAAAGTAATTTGGGGAAGTTTCTTAATTCGGTAGTAATCGTTATTTCTTTCATTTTTTTTGGAATAAGAGTTTTAGAAAATATTATTTTGGCTTCTTATCAAAGATGTATTCTGTAGTGATCATTATTTTTTGGCAACAAGTGTTTTTGTGACGTTAAAATGAGTTAAGTATCCGTTAAAAGCCGTTAATAGAGTGGACTCTGGCTATATTTTTGTATATATTCGTTTAGAAAAAATGTGTTTTTTGTTTCTATTTTCCCAATGGTTTACATCGTCATAAAAGAAGAAATTGAAAGACAATAATTATTGAAAATTATTTCCTAAATAAAAAAATATATACCGTATGAAAACCTCAATCTGGATTTCGATTAGTGTTGCTATGTTGTTTTTATTTTCTTCATGCAGCCCAAGACTCAGCCCTTTTACTCAACAATTATCTGATGAAAATGGATGGACAAGCGAAGACTTAAAGCAGATTCAATTTTATCTTTCTGATGATATTATTTTGAGACGTCAAATATCGTCTGGTAGTTCCGAAATTATTTCTGGAGAAATCAAAATGGTAAATGGACGAAAAGTTGATGAAGTAATTATTCGAAAAGGTACACCTGGTGTTGCACTTTTTAGTCCAAAAGAAAATCGCTTAGCTGTTTCTTTTGAAGATGGCGGTGATCAACGATTTTTAATGTTTGGACCAAGCAAAAAAAGAGGGGATAGATATGTTGTACTGGCATCAGAGTGGAGCCGTAGACAAGGAAGCGTTACATACGATGGTAAAACATATAAAACAGGTTCTGATTCAGCTTTAGCCTCTTTATTAGTTGACCTCAAGCGCGTTCGAAAAACATCTGTTCGATCGCATGTTGCTAAAGGTAGAAAGATCAATTAAGCTATCATAAGTTAAGTGCCAATTAATCAGGTATTTTATAGCTATCTTTTTTCATTATTTTTCCTTAGTAATGGGTGAATAATAAGTTCCCGATTTGGAGA
>JAHDIP010000402.1 GCA_020630735.1 Saprospiraceae bacterium
ATAGAAAAACATAATCTTCTTGTCCTCCTACCCAATCGGTCAAAGCATCATTGGGAAAATTTTTAGGTGTACGAAGCATCATTCCTGCTAGAGAATAAGTGGAAGAAGGCAGACCATTTCCTGCTCTGTTTGATGCTTCTACTTCGGTCGTAAAAACAAAATCGCCTGATACTTCTTTGTACAATAAAGTACCTCTGTAATCTTGGTACCAAGAACTGGTATAAGGCATCATCATCAAGTGCCCTGCCTCGGTAGTGTTGATATCATGAGCTTCTAATTGTTCAGCCCCCCAACCTTCTGTGTCATTTATATTCAACCAATTGGATAGGGTTGAAGCATTATCAAATTCATCGTTTAAAAGATGTAGCTGTGCAAAAACGCTACAGGTAATAAAGATGAGTAAACTTGTAATCGTAAGTTGCTTTTTCATGGTTTAAGGGGATTTTTGATTCGTTGAAGATTTAACTTAACTCCTCATTGAAGTAAACTTTATAATAGTACATTTTACGAGTATCGTCGTAATGCTTTTCGATAAACTTGTCGCAAGCAGCAGGGTCATTTAAGTCGAGTTTGATTTGTATTTTGGTATCTAACTTAATGATGTTTTTAATCTTCTTACTAGCAGACTTAAAGGTGTCTTTTGAAATCGTAAAAGTATCGGCACTTTCAGGAATGACTTCTTGTTGGAAGGATTTGAATTCTGCAGCACGTTTTTCGTTATGAGGAATAACCTTCTCTGTAAATTCATCAATATCGAAGGTTTCATGTGTAGCAAAATATTCAACAGAATCAGAAAGAAATTTCATTTGTTCTTGCTTATCCGTTTCGGGAGCAATAATCTCATTCGAAAAATTATCGACTAGTTCCAAATAGCTCTTTGTATAAAAACTTCCATTTTTGACTTGATCAACATTCAAAAAATCGTATAACCAATAAGCAGTATCATAGGCATTATTATCAACACTAAGCACTCGGTAGCCATCTTGTTTTTCCATGTTTAAAATTAAACAGCCTTTGTCTAACTTTTCAACATTTGAACCTAGATGATGTGAAACATCTAAAACTTCCCCTTTTTCGGTTACTTGCAGATAAGAGTTTTTTGTCTCTGCTTTAAAAATACCAATGCCATCTACGAGTTGATCTTCGATAAGAATAGACGAAAAATAGCAAACAAATAACTCCCCTATTTTGATATTAGGGTGATTAGATTGTGCAAACAAATGATGGAGGATTTTTTCAGATTCTTCCAATAAGCGCTCAGGAACAGAGAACAATGATTCAGCAGCAAGGTAAAGTGGATTTTCTTTTTCTTCAGGCTGATGCAGCAATTGATAGATCGTATCCGTTTTCTTAAAAGACTTTAGGAAATAAGTCAGTAATGTTTCTCTAAGATCATCTGTGGGCTTAAACAGATCATTCGATACAAAATTTTCAATCTCTTGGGTAGGATTACCTACTTTATGTATTGCTAGCTTCTCTAAATAGATGTTTGAAAAATCGACCATAGTTATTATTAGTTATTAATCATTAAAATCCCAAAAGGTATTATTTATTTCCTTCATCCTTATTGGTAGCATAAAGATAATAACTTAGACCTTTTTTAAGGCTTGAAAACTATGAAATCTGACTTTTAAATTATATATTGTATTTTTTATTATAAATGGTATTATTATTGATTCGATCTACAAGTGGAGCCATATAAGAAATCCACGATTTTAACACACTATTAATTTTAACAATTATGATTGAAGCAAGAAAATTTAAAATGTTGGTCTTAACAGACCACGAATGCCACAAAGATGATGATAACGTATTTGCTCAAATACGTGAATTACAGATGCATTCTTCTTGCGAAGGCGTAGATGTAGCTAGCAAAGGAAATAAAATTAATGAGCATTTCTTCAAAAATTTTGTACTACGACTTTACGTCAATCCTGTAACAGGTTCTTTCCAGTATTCGGAAGATAGCAAACTGTTTACAGATAAATTCCGATTAGCAAAATTAGATTCTTATCAAGTTCTACTGGTTTGGTTGCCAGAAGAAGATAATCAACGAATGGCCAATTTCTTGCGATTGAAGTTTCCGAATAAAAAAATCGTCGTTCGACCAATTAAACAAATTGTACCGCTCAAAATAGCAAAAGTTCAAGCTATCAATGGTAGCAAAGTAACCTTAAGTGAGCATTTTTAATAGAATTACCTACTGGTATTCAATTATCGGATCATCATTCAGTTGCTATCGTTTGATTTTCAGTAGCTTTAAACGTTTAGCGATCCGAAAACCATTTTGGCTACAGTATATTAGTCTATAAAAATGAAGAAGAGGTCAGATCCGCATAAGTGATCTGACCTCTTTTTTATGATCATTTTAAACTGCTTGATTTTATTATTTGAACGATCCTAAGTACATTGTAAATTAAATTAGTTCTTTTTTGGTCGAGGCTATTTTGGATAAAGTTGAGGCAAAAAACGCAAGCGCTACAATTGGACTAGCTTGTATTAGATACAACTGCAAAGCAAAAACAGTGAGTATTTTTAACGACGTACTAGTTTTAAATTAGGCAGCTACAGATGCGGAAGTTATTATTTAGTTGTTACTAAGCTGCAATAATAGACTCTACCAAATTTACCACACCAAAAATGATATATTGAATACCAATCGCCATAACGATAAAACCCATTATTCTAGAAATTGCTTTTAGCCCTGCTACACCTAAAAGATGAAAAAGATAAGGCGATAAACGCAAAATCAAATAGATCAACAAACCGGCAGTTAAAATTACACTTCCGATAATCGCACGACTTTCCCAGTCGGCATATTCTGCAAACATTCCTATCAATAAAGAGATCGAACCTGGACCAGACAACATAGGCATAGCCATTGGGGCAAATGAAATGTCTTCTTTTTCTTTCGCTTCTTCTCGTACCTTTTCGGTAATTGCACGGCTTTCTGCAAATTTACCACTCAACAAGGCATAACCTGAACTCAAAATCACCAAACCTCCAGCAATACGCATCGCATTGAGACTAATACCAAAAAAACTTAAAATAAGTGTTCCTGCAAGGAAGAAACTCATTAAAATCATTACAAAATATAAACTAGTCATTAGAGCTGTTTTATTTCGCTCTTTTGAACTATAGTCTGGAGTCATTGCTAAGAAGACTGGCACAGCCCCCAAAGGGTTTACTACTGATACTAAAGAAGCTAAAATAGCCACGAAAAGTGTCATAATAAAATTCTGTTTAAACGTATTAATTAATAAATTTTCGGAACAATATTTTTAATTGCGCCAAAAGTAAAAACAAAATACGTTTGAGTCAAGTAAATAGTTCCCTCTAAAATAAAAAAAATGTACCTCCCCAAATCTTTTTAATAAGCAAGTTTTTTTAGTTAAAAGACTGTTACTTTTCGCTGTTTTTTTGATACAATTTTGCCGAAAATCGACTGTTTTATTTGTACCTTTAAGAGGATTATTTTGAATTAAAATTTAAATCAATAGCTATGACCTTCAAACTACGTATGAGAAAAACAATACTTCGTTTTTTCGCC
>JAHDIP010000403.1 GCA_020630735.1 Saprospiraceae bacterium
AAAAGTATTATTCAATTTTGATTTAACACTATATATTCGAAGCTCAAAAGGCTGCCTCAAATAAAAGGCAGCCTTTTGAGCTTCGCATGTAATAAGCCTAATGATCGTCTTAGATTTTTATTTTTTCTGTTAAAACATTGTCATATTCCTCAAATTTAATGTCTACTTTTGTAAAGATAAAAATAATATACTTGTGTGTGTAGAGTATTTGTATATATATGTGGAGTAAAATTCATACATATTATACTTAACTTTAAAGTTTCAAAAGAACCTCTTTATCAATTATAAATAACTCCATTTTGCATATTATAATTATGCTAGTCTAGTCGTTACGATACAGTATATTAAGCAATAACTAAAATTACTTTTAACTACTTTACAGAAAATATTGGTATTTCTTGATTAGATAATACAACTATTTTAGAAGTTAAAGATAATTCTATAGGCTGTCGCTTACTTATTGTATAGTAGATATACAACTTTATTGAGAATGATAAATGAATCAAAAACATATATTGAAATAAGTCAATATTATAAAGACTTGTTAGCAAGAGATCAATTCCCCATGGCTATTTATAATAGCCACCTAGAGTATGTTGCAGTAAATGACTTGTTTGCTCAACAACTTTCCTATATTGAGAACAATACCATTCCTAAAGAATTCAACAAGCTAATTGTAACATCCAAACCTGAAGATAATCTATTGATGCGCCAATTAATTATTGGTAATGTTCGAAAGATTGAAAAGCCTTGCCTTTTTGTGAAGAGTAATGGCGAATTAATGGAAAAGATGACGGAAATTATAGGTATTGTCGATGACAATAGAACACTTTTTGAATCGGTAGTTATATTAAAAGGTGTACCGAATCACCAACCAACATCACCTATCAATAAGGCTCAAGAGATTTTACAAGATGATTTATTAGCGAAAGAAGAAATTTGTCGAACAATATTTCAAAAAACATCAGATGGGATTATTATTTTTGATGTAGGACAAATGATGCCTGTTTCATGCAATCCTAGAGTATTAGAACTTTATGGGTGTACGTACGAATCGTTTATTGAAAAAAAACCTCAGGATTTTAGTCCCCAATATCAATCTAATGGTGAATTGTCAAGTAAGCTTATTGAAAAATTACTCATAAAAGCTACTACTAAAGAGGCTGTTCATTTTGAATGGGATTGTCTAAGGTCCGACGGTACTACTTTTCTAGGAGAGTTTACAGCTTTTGTTTTATCTAGTACTAAGCAATATGTAATATTGGTATTTAAAGATATTACAACTAAGAGAATGGTAGAAAAGCAAAAAGGAGAATTAGAACGATTAAAAGCAGAGGAAGCGATTAATAAAGAAAGACTCAAAAAACATCAAATAGAAGCAGGCTATAGAGATATACTTAATAATACCATACTCAATACGGAAAGAGATCATCTATTAGAAGGTATTTTGGAATCGCTCGAAAAAATAAATAGCAGACTTAATAGTACTAATGAGCGAGAAGAACTAACAAAAGTAATTAAGACACTAAAGTCTTGTATTGATTTTTCACTAAAGTGGGAAAAAATACAATACCATTTTGAAAGAGTGTTTCCTGGTTTTCTAGCTACTGTTAAGGAAAGACATCCTATTCTTAGTCAAAAAGAATTAAAATATTGCGCATATATTTTACTTGGACTTTCTTCCAAAGAAGTTGCCCAACTTAGAGATATAGAACCTCCTAGTGTTGATATGGCAAAATTTAGAATAAAGAAAAAGTTGAAAATACCTAAAACTCAACGCCTTTTTGATTACCTACATTCTATCTGGATAGATATACTAAATGATTAATTTTTGCCGAACGGTATAGGCACGTCAATATAAAGACCTTATCAGTATACCGTAAAGCTATACCTCATCTAAACAAGAATCTACGCATTATTGTAAAGTATTATACTAAATCTTTTATTATTTTTTTGTAGCTTAAGAGTTATTTTGGACTTCTATTTGCATGGATAAGGGGTAATGAAGTGACTCCCCACCTCCCAAGTATTGCAAGTTCTTTATCCAAGAACAGATTATCATAATTAAAACATATCCATATGATGTCGAATAAACTCTTGATGTTTTCAATTGTCCTTCTTATAAATATGTGTTTATCCTCTTGTTTGTCTTATAAAACGTTTAGTACGCAAGGAGATAAAATTATTGGAACTTGGGTCTTGCAATCAATGGATGTGGATGGAGAAAATATTCCTGCAGCATTTTTAGGTGGTAAATTGATGTTTGAGTTTGGCGATGATGGCATTGCACATTTTACTTCACCTAATGGTAAAACAGAATCAGGACAATATAAAGTGAAGCAAAGTAGAATTATCGATCCAAGTTCTCCTTACGATGAACCGCTCAAAATAATATCATTAAAACCAGATAAACTAGTGCTTTCTATGATTGATGCTGGAGAGGAGATTATTATAACGTTGATTCCAGAGAAAGATGCCTTAGGTTTTACTCAATAAACGATCAATATTAATATCGGCACATTTAAAATGACCTTTTGGGCATGCCTTAAAGCCATGTAGATTACAGGGTCTACAATCAAGTTGTTCCGTCGTTTCTATAACAACAGATTGATCTGATAAAGGTGTAAAACCAAAGCTAGGTACTGTCGAACAAAAGATTGCAGTTACTGTAGCGTTCATAGCTGAAGCAATATGTAAAGGGGCGGAGTCATTTACATAGTTCATCATTGCGCCTTGCATCAATGCGGCTGATTGCAAAAAACTTAATTGACCAGCTAGATTTTCAATGTCGGTATGCTTACTTGCCTTTTTTATTGCTTCACAAGCTGCTTTATCAGGAGGTCCTCCAAGTAAATAAATCTTTACATCAGTCTTCATCTTATTCATTAAACTAACCCATTTATTAGCAGGAAATTGTTTGGTAAACCAAACAGAGGTCGGAGCAATACAAATATACTTTTGCGGTGGCATTATTTTTTTATAATCTTCATCTGAAGGGTATAAATGTGGTCGAACAAATTCATCATCTGTAAGATGTTGAACTAAAGATAGGTTGCGACTTACTTCATGTACAAAATGATCATTCTTATCTATTTGATGGACTATTTTTTTAGTGAATAAAAAAGATAAAGGGTTTTTGTCGAAACCTATTGTTTGTGTAGCCTTGGAAAAGGTAGTGATAAAACCAGTGGAAAAAAATCGTTGAAGATTTACAACTAAATCATATCGCTCTTTTCTAATTGTAGAGACAAGTTGTAGAAGATGTTGATATTTTGACTTTTTTTTATCCCAAATTAGAACCTTATTTAAATGTGGATTATTGTGAAGTAGCGATTCGTTTCCTTTGCGTAACAAAAAATCGATTTGAGTACTAGGGTAGTGCTGTTTTAATTTTTCGATAACAGGAGTTGCTAAAATAACATCTCCAATAAAAGCAGTTTGTATGATTAATATTTTCTTCACGCATCAAATGTAAGATTTATTTTTTGATACCTCAGTACATTGTAAATTAAATTAGTTCCTTTTTTGGTCGAGGCTATTTTGGATAAAG
>JAHDIP010000404.1 GCA_020630735.1 Saprospiraceae bacterium
AAAGTGCCAACCACAAATCGGGAAGTTATTATTTGACCATTACTAAGCAAAGTGTGGCAGTTATTTTTTTAGAATAAAGTCTAATAATTAAATCAAATGATTCAAGGTTTTTTTGAAGGTGTTTTTTCTTATGGTAAAGCTTTAGGCTTAATAGTAAAACTGCGATTGTGGAAATACTTATTTCTTCCTGCCTTAATAGGGCTAACTGTATTGGGAGGAATAGGTTTTGGTGCCATTGGTTTAGCCGATAATATTGGTACTTGGCTTTTTAATTATTACCCATTCGAATGGGGGAGTGCCATCATTAGTACAGCATCTAATGTTGTAAGTGGAGTACTTTTATTTGTGATAGGTTTAATCATCAGCAAGCATTTGATCTTAGTCGCTGTATCGCCTTTTATGAGTGCTTTATCTCAAAAGGTAGAGGAAGAATTAATAGGCTATCGCCAACCATCGGGAAATATGCTTAAAGGTTTTTATCGTGGTTTGAGAATCGCCATTCGAAATATTATTCGAGAATTATTTTTTGTAGCAATCCTCCTTGCATTTACTTTTATTCCTGTTGTAGGTATTGGATTTAGTGTTTTGATTTTTTTGATTCAAGCATATTATGCTGGATTTGGAAATATGGACTACACGCTTGAGCGCTATTTTTCGGTAAAAGACAGCACAAAGTTTGTGAAGAAAAATAGAGGTTTAGCACTAGGGAATGGAACCATTTTTTTATTGCTTCTTATGACAGGAATTGGAATTCTTTTTGCTCCGCCCTTAGCGACCATTGCTGCAACCATTGAAAGTACTAAACGGTTAGCGAAAGTAAATAATCAACATAGTAATCAATCAGAATTCGTCTAAATAATGACGTTTTTGTTGAACTATTTTATACCTCAGATGTATTAATTTACGGTATATTTACAGCCCCAAAAATATTAATTCAATCGAGAGCACATCTTAACCTTGAATCAAGGTATGTTTTTATAACTTCAGCTTTAAAACAAAAATATGAAAAACTTCTTTACCATTCTTTTTTGTGCATTGATGGTTATCCCGTCATTCGCACAGTTAAATATGACTTATATTTCTAACCTCAGTTATGATATTGATGTCAATGATATTTGGGGCTATGCGGCACCAGACGGAACAGAGTATGCTTTAGTAGGTACAGTTGATGGATTGTCAATTGTAAGTCTAGCCGATCCTGTCAATCCTATTGAGGTTGATTTTATTGCAGGGCAAAATACTACATGGAGAGATATTAAAACGTGGAGTACTTTTGCTTATGTGACAAATGAATCGGGTGGTGGTTTAGCCGTTGTTGATTTAACTAACTTGCCCAACTCTACTACATCTTATTATTGGACACCAGATGTATTTGGGGAAGGCAATTTATCTGCTTGCCATAATATTTTTATAGATGAGTTTGGATATGGCTATTTAGCAGGATGTAATTTTGGTCCTCAGCAGCCTCTTATTAATGGAGGAGGAAATTTATTTGTTGATTTTTTTACTGATCCAGCTAACCCTGTTTTGGTAGGAAAAACTCCTCCACGTTATTCGCACGATGCTTATGCAAGAGATAATATCTTGTACAGTTCAGATATCAATGATGGCTTTTTTACGATTTATGATGTTACGGACAAATCGAATCCAATAGAATTAGCGACTCAAGCTACTGATTTTAATTTTACGCACAATTCTTGGTTGTCGGATGATGGAAATTATCTTTTTACAACGGACGAACTGGCTAATGCGCCTATCGGTTCTTATGATGTTTCTGACCTGAATAATATTAAAGAACTAGATTTATTTGTTCCTTCTGAAACATTAGGCGAAGGTGTAATACCTCATAATGTACATGTATGGGGAGATTGGTTAATTATTTCTTACTATACCGATGGCTGTATTATTGTAGATGCTTCTCGACCAGATAATTTAGTAGAAGTTGGAAACTTTGATACATATATTCCTGAGAGTACTGGCTTTTTTGGAGCTTGGGGAGCCTATCCTTTTTTACCTTCGGGCTTAGTTCTTGTTTCTGATATCGAAAATGGCTTATATGTTTTAGAGCCTAACTATGTCAATGCTTGTTGGTTGGAGGGGAAAGTTACAGATGCTACAAATGGTAATCCGATTTTCAATGCTAATGTAACTATATCTTCCACTTCTACTTTCGACTTGTCCAATTTGCAAGGAGATTATAAAACAGGATATGCAGAATCGGGAACTTTTGAAATAGAGTTTTTTGAACCAACCTATATTCCTAAAACCGTTCCTGCAACTTTAGTTAATGGAGAAGTTACTATTTTGGATGTAGAGTTGGAACCTGCACCAACTTATGTTTTTTCGGGCGTTTTGACAGATATTGAAACAGGTAATCCTATCGAAAATGGCGTAGTCAGAGTAACGAATGAATTTTTTAACTACGAAATAATGACTGATGCAAATGGTAATTTTTCTATACCAGATTTTTATGAAGGAACCTACGAGATTTATGCAGGTAAGTGGGGGTATAAGACAAATATCGTTGATAATTTTGGTTTTACTCCTGATAATAATTCAGTAGCAGTTGGAATAGAAAAAGGTATCGAAGATGTCTTTTTGCTTGACTTAGGTTGGACAGTCGAAGGTAGTGCTTTTGCAGGTGTATGGGAATTAGGACAACCAAATGGTATATTTCTTAACTTTGGACCATTTGCTAATTTTGTTACACCTAATGAAGATGTTGCAACAGATATAGGAAACGGGCATTATCGAACAGGTATTTCTGATCAATTTCAAGACGGAGTATTTGGTGGAAGCACTACGCTTACATCTCCAGTAATTGACATGAGTACTTGGAACGATCCTTATATTTCGTTTCATACTTGGTTTCTTTCTTCAACACTACAAGGAGGTGCTACTACAGATCAATTGATCGTAAAAATATCAAATGGCACAGAAGAAGTGGAATTGCAGGCATTTGATTCAGGTTCTATATTTGGAATCGATTGGTCTCCATCAGAATTCAGGGTGAGTGATTTTATCACACCTTCTAGTACAGTTCAAGTTAGTTTCGAAGTTACAAATAATGAGAACGATGAATTCACCGATGGTTCGATAGATTACTTCCAAGCTTATGATGCCATGTCTACTAGTAATGAAAATATCTTTTTTACAAAAGATTTGGATTTAATTGCAAGACCAAATCCTTCCAGCGATTTATTTGTTATCAATTATACGATGAATACAAATAACGGAGCTACACTAAAAGTCTACAATTCTATTGGTCAAATTGTAAAAACAATTGACTTGGTCGATAGCGTAGGTAAAGTTATTATTGAAGATGAGTTATTGCCTGGTGTATATTTCGCTCAAATTCTAAACGGAGACGAAGAAAGTAAAACGATTCGTCTACTAAAGCAGAAGTAAATTTTTTATATAAAATAATTTATACAGAAAGGGCATGTCTTCAAGATATGCCCTTTCTTATTTTATGAGAAAGTAGACTTTTAATTCAAAAATCCAAAGCATCAAAAAAGTGCTT
>JAHDIP010000095.1 GCA_020630735.1 Saprospiraceae bacterium
GTAGCAAAAGAGCATAAACGAAATCAGGAAGTTATTTTTTAACCATTACTTAGCTGAACAAAGATAAGTTCGAAGTACAAAAAAGCAATCTAGATTTTTCTCTAGATTGCTTTCTACAAATGTCATGATTAATTAAACGTGTAGCGTATTTAGTTCTTAACAAAACGAGCAGTGATTACTTCATTTTTATCGGTGATAACCGTTAAGAAGTAAATGCCAGATTGTAAAGTAGAAATATCAATAGCATTTACAGCTTCAGCAGAAGTATACTGCTCAACTACTTGACCATTGATCGTATTAATACGAATGACAGAAGCAGTGATGCCTCTAAAGTTTAAATTCAATTCATCTCTAGCTGGATTCGGAGATAACTGAACCTGTCTTTCACTTAATGCATTATTTTCTGCAGCACCATTGATGCCAAAAGCAGTAGCTGGAGTAGAGAATTCATACTTTGCTCCCCAGTTTGTCCAACTTGCTGCACATTTCGTTTTTAATTTGTATTTGTAATTTGTACCAGCACTAAGGCCTGTCATAGTATAAGTACTCTGGTTTATAATAACCTCTGTCCATGAAGTACCAGCAACTTTTGCTTTGTATTTGATTTTCCATTTTAGATCATCTGTATTTTCTGGCCAATCGGCAGTTGCACTTGTTGCTGTAATAGAATTAGTAGCTGAAGATTCTGGATAATCACAAAGATCACTTAGTGTCGTAAACGTTAGTGTAGCAGACCAAACAGAATTTTCACCAGAAGAGCAATTCGTTTTTACTTGATACTCATAATTTGTATTCGGTGTCAATTGATTTAAAAAGCGGTAGTTTTCATCAATAGCAGTAGTGACTTGAGTCCAAGTACCACCAACTATACGATATCTTACACGAAACTTATCAACATCTGCTTGAGTATCCCAATTTATTTTTGCTACGTTACCACTTATCACGGTTGCATAAATACCTGAAGGAAAATCACAAGTGACACATGGGCTACAAGTAGTACCACCGCAGTCAATACCTGTTTCATCCCCATTTTGAACGCCATCATCACACGTAGCAGTTGTTGGTACATAAAGAATCGCTTCATCAGGGACAGTAGTTTCGCAGCCACCGCCACCATTTCCATCGCAATCATCTGGGCAAGAATTAGCATCTTCCGAGCCATTGCATATGCCATCACCACAACAAGGGGCACCAGGAGGTGGCGCAGGTATTGCATCGCAATCTACCACAGGTGGTCCCATAAGACTAGTTGTAGATTCATCAGAAGTAAAACCAATAGTATAGTTACATTGGTCTACAACACCATAATAGGTAGGTCCGATAAAAAATGGATATTGAGAATAGCCATTTTCATACAGTGTGGTAAAATAGGCATAAGTACCATTCGGATATTCTGGTGTGATACAAAAACGACCATTATGCTCGTCTAAATCGCCCAAGCCAGCAACATAATAGTAATCTTCTTTGTACGCGCCTAGTGGATAAGTAGCATTTACAGGAGGACCATCCGTTACATCGGTTCCATCGGGTAAGTGTGTACGAACCGAATAGCTCGCTAAAGCATAGCTTGATTCCATGCGTTTAATTCCACCTGTTCCATCAGTATTTGCATAAGCATAAGGACCATAGAGTGGGTAACCATCAAAAGCATAACCAATAATTGGTGAATGCTCATTTGCATTAGGCGTGTATAGGCCAGTAGAAGGATATTGGTCACAAATGTCAGATTCAGGATTAGTGATGACATCAAAAGCAGCAGGATGTTGGTGGTGATGATACGCTGTACCTTGTGGATGTCCTCTCACGCAGTCAAAACCATCCAATTCGAAGAAGTTAGCATTTTGATTCCAAACTCCTTGGTTATTATAAGAACGAGCATCTGAATAGTTTTCGAAAAGCGTACCATTAGTAAGTACTCCAATTGCACCTAAGGGTGTTTCTACCAGATTACCTGTTTCAGGAGTTGGATTTCTAGTGATGCTAAAGAACCAGTTTTGATCATCTGGAACACCTGGGTTTCCATCTGAAAAAGGCCCCATAAGATAAGAAGGAATACCTGTTGCTAAAATATAGACATTTTCATCGGTATACCACACTTCTTGTACATCGGCTTCTACACCTGTATCGATGATAGTTCCGTTAGAAAGGTAGTATTTTCCTGTAGTAGTTCCATCAGATTGAATCCAAGAAGAAAGTTCTGGTGGGTCTTGAGCAAACAAGAAAGTAGTACTACAGAATAGCATAGTGAAAAGTAGGAGGTTTTTTAACATACGTTTTGATTTTGGTTTGTGTTAAGTTAAGAATACTATTATTAAGATCGAAAATGACTTTATTTAGTTTTATGAGGACGACGAGGATGAATGGCTTTGAAGAAAAGCTCATTTAGTTTTTCAACTTGATCCTTTTTACAAATAGCTTTTAGTTGAATGAAGTATTGACCAATCGTTTTTTCAATTTCTACTTGAAGAGCACCTATTTGAGTGGTATAAGCATCCACCTTATCTTGATCTACAGGACTAGCCGAGATAGCTTTTATCCATTCCCTTTTTCTTTCCTTCCATTCTTTTTTGGTGCTAGTCATTTTTTCTCTGTGGTTTTGGTCTATTTTTATCAATTGTGCTTTTTGGTTTTCATCCAATTGTAATTCTTTAGTAAATAGTTTTATAAGATCAGGTTTCTTATGTTTTCTTGCATTGGTAGGCGCCATCAATAATAGGGCGATTAAGACTATATTCAAGATACTTAAAACACCAATGATCCTTTTGTATTGAAGTTGATTGAAATAAGACATCTGTTATAAATTTTGGAAATCTCCTTTAAAGCGAAGATTGAATTCTTGAGTAATTATTTCTGTTATATCTGTTTTGGGATTATAAACTTTGTAAGCATAAATACCTACAAGAACATTGGAAACCAATAGCATTATTAATGCAATTTTGAAAAATGGAAAAGAGAAATTAATAGGAGTACCCATTGATTGATCCATTTTAGCCTTCATTCGTGTATACAAATAAGGATTAACTTCGACTTGTTGCACATCGTCCAAAGCCTTTAAGGTTTGTTCTATCTCTTGATTTATGTTCTTTTCCATATCAAATGAATTTTGCAAAGTTATTTTTGATAGGAGGCAAAAGTATAACTATAAGAAGTAATTAAAATAAAAATCTTGCGCTCGGACTTATTAATTGAGTATTACTAAATCATTTTCTTTTCATAATAAATTTTTAAACTTTTTTTCAAATTTCCTTTAGCCCTAAAAATCAATGACTCTACTGCACCAATACTATTATCCATAATTTTACTAATTTCTTGATGGCTTAATCCTTCAACCTTGTGTAAGGTAAATGCAATCCGTTGGTTAGTAGATAATTTATCAATATGTTCATAAAGAACTTTTGCTCGTTCCTTATTTTCTAACTCAATGCCAGGGTGATTAAATTTATCTACCTGAAGCATACTTTCTTTTTCGTCTAATCCAATAAGCGATTTAAAAAAAGCTTTACGTTTCTGACTTTTTTTATATCTGATGTGCTCCAATGATTTGCTTACCGCTATTCGATACATCCAAGTTGATAGTTTCGAATCTTGTTTGAATTGTTCAATAGAACGATAGACTTCTATAAAGACTTCTTGTGTAATATCTTCAGCATCATGAATGTTTGGGACAAAGCCAAGGCAAGTATTCAGAATTTGCTTCTGATACGTCTCAACTAAATATTGAAAGGTAGGCTCTGATTTTGCGACCAGATTTTGTACCAGTTTAGTTTCGTCCAAACTATGTTGTTGTTATAAAATAGCTATTGTTTTGATATTTAGATGCGAGTATACAGAATATCTTGCGGAAGGAGTATAATTTATTTTCTTTTTTTTATGAAACACATAATGGTCATTCATAAGCTCTTTTGAAGACACTTTTATGCATTAAAGAGTAGACGTTTTAACGTATAGTTTTACCAATCAAATGTCTCCACTTTGACTTCGTTTGGCTGTTTTGTAATAAATAATATTTTTTTGTTGAGCACATCTAATTTCCAATCATCTTTAGAGCCAAATGTTTTTACTAATTCCTTGGAGTCACCCGTTTTGCTTGCTTTCCAAAATTCGAAGCTATCCTTTTTTTTTCCTTCTGTAACGAGGAATAAGGTATTTGAAGGTTCTCTTTTTTTGATGTCTTTATTGAGGATTGCAGAGCTATGATGATTGAATCCCATACTTTCAGAAACTTCATTATAGCCCGTTTCGAATAGAAAACGAAGGATACGTTTATTTTCTTGATGATCGAATAAATAACTTAACGTACTTGTATTGATATTGTAAATAGCAAGATTGGAAATTTCATTACGATTCATTTCCTTTTTGGTACGAACTAAGCCTGTAGAGCTTGAAGGATTAACAGTGATATACAGAATATTTAATTGTTCATCATGGTTAATCTCGCTGATATGATTTCTACCACTGATACTCATCTTTTTCATTTATTTGGGTTTAACAGATGATGTCAATTAATTTCGAAGGGCTAAAAATGTATCATTTAATACTTAGCATTATTCATTTATTAGTAGTTACCATTTGACTTTCTGTAGCTTTAATCGTTCGGAAATCCGAAAACCATATTAGTTTCAATACAACTTTATGAAAATTTGATATCAACGTTATTTAAAAACACAAAAAGTATTTCCAAACTTATCATGTAAAGCTTGTTTTCGTTCATCAAAAATAACAAATATAGCACTAACAAAGAGGAAAAGACCAGCTAAGCCCTGTATAGATATAAGCATACTACTTAGAGAACCAAAGGGAGATATAACAAGTAATAGTGCAGCAATATTAGAAAGAATCCAAGGTGAATTTCTAATTATTGATTCTTCCATATTAATGGTTTGATGTTGCTCATTTATAATTTTAATATTAAGTGCCATTTTACCCAATGTGGCACCATAATAACCTTCCATCATTGGTTTATAGATTAATGATGCAAGTGTCGTTAATATAGAAGCAGCAAGGTCTCCTGTAGAAACAATCAAATAGGTATTAATCAAGGCAAATGGTATGAATACGAAGGCATCAACTATAGCTGCAAAAGCACGATTAATAAAGCCAGCATATTCGACCTGTTGGTAGTCTTTATCAATGTCGTACAAACTGTCATCTAAGATATTCTTTTCCATGCTTTAATGGTGTTGGTTTAGTTTTAAATACTTGCTTTGTAAACGACAATATACACCGAATTTTGATATAAAAAAAATGTATTTATTTTGTCATCAATGTAATATCTCCAGAATATTGAATAAGTTCTCCATCAATAAATTGTATTTCGGCTACATAAATGTAGACCCCATTGGCTGCTGATTTTCCTCTATACAAACCATTCCAACCATAGTCGGTATCATTCGCTTGGAAGTTGGTCGCTTCGTATAGTTTTTCGCCCCAGCGGTCAAACACTCTAAAGTAGTTAACCATTTCTACATCGTCACCACCATTAATCACAAACAAATCATTGAAGCCATCACCATCAGGCGTAAAGGCATTTGGAATAAAAACATTGCGATCTTTTTCGACCGTTATCCAAAGTTCGTCTTCATCCGAACAACCAGAAAGTGTATCTACAACAGAAACGGTGACAAAGATATTATTACTTGGTGTAACTGTTGGGAAAGGACAAGCTTCGCAACTCAAGCTATCAGGTGAATTCCAAGTATAGACGACGGCATTCCCATTTGTAACCAATGCTTCGAGTTGAGCGGTTTCGCCCAATTTTATTGTCAGTTGTTCGCCTAGTTCTACTTCAAGAAAATCTGATGCAGCAATAGAAACAGGGAAATTTGCGACACAACCTGCTGCGTCTTCGATGTATACATCATAAGCACCCGCTTCAGATCCTGCAAAATTTGAGCTTTCAAAATAGGCTTCTCCATCCAAAGAATAGACATAAGGCCCGACACCTCCGAAAACGGTATCAATGGTAATAGAACCTTCGTTCGGCTCATCAAAACAAGTGAAATCTACAGATGAAATTTCTGCAATTATTTCAGGTGGTGCAGTTAAACTGATCGAATCTTCTTGCGTACATCCTTGCTCGTCGGTTACTGTTACCGAGTAAGTCCCTACGGCTAGATTGTCTGCTGCATCAATAGTCGAACCAGAACTCCATTCGTATAAAAAGTTGCCATTGCTTCCTGTAGCAGTTGCTAATGCAGCACCATCAGAAGTATTAAAACAAGAAATAGGTTCTGTCAAACTTATGGAGACATTTATATCTGATAAAGGTTCTAATATATTAATGCTACCTATAGTTGTACAGCCATCGCTATTGGTAACCGTTACAGAATAGTCGCCTGCGAAAAGGTCATTGATGACTTCGCTTGTTTCGCCATTGCTCCACAAAAATTCTATTGGTGTACCATTCGTTGATATTGTCGCATCACCATCGTTCCCGCCATTACAAGACACAGGATTTGATTGGTAAGTTTGTATTAAAAACTCTTCTGGTTCTGTGATACTGGTTGTGAATTCAGCAGTACAGTTATTTTGATCGGTGACGACTAGTGTATAATCTCCAGCGCAAGATGCGGTTAAGTCTGCAGTAGTAGCATTGTTCGTCCAAGCAAAATCATACGTGCCAGTACCGCCAGAAACTTCGATATCTACGAGCGCATCACAAGCGGCAAAACAAGAAACATTTTGCTGATCAATTAAAGTGATTGTTATTGGATCGGGTTGCAAAATTTCATCAGTGACAACAGTTTCTACCAAACCATTTGTAAGGGTTACGCTATAATTACCAGCGGTCAATCCATCTATGATTGCCATTTCACCATCGGCATTTATTGTACCCATTCCAGTGGAGCCATCATCAATATTTAGCCACGTAAAATCGTAAGGAGGAATCCCTTGAGATGCAATAACATTTAGCTGTCCACTAGCGTTGCCATTACAAGATAAGTCGATATGATCAATGCTTCCGATAATTGGAATGGGGTAGGGCATGAAAAAACAATCAACATTTTCACAGCCTAAATCATCCGTTACGGTCACACAATAATTTGCACCACCTTCTAGATCAATTGCCGTTTCGGTTATCTGTCCGTCCGACCATTCGTAGGTATAATTACTTGAGCCGCCAATCGTACTTGCTTGTGCAACACCATCCAAGGTACCTAAATCTGTAGCACCGTTTATGATGATAACATCAATAAGAACTTCGTCTAAAATAGTAAGGTTTGTTGTAATGATACTATCACAATTATTAGCAGAAACTAAGGTGTCCATAAATACACCTGATGTACTATAAGTTGAGTTTCCAACCTGTAGGCTTCCTCCAAAACAAAGAGTTGAATCTATCGCAAAAGTGATCGCAGGAAGAATAGTAAGATTACCAATAATGCTACTATCGCATCCAATGCTAGAAGGAATAACTTCATTGATCATTGAGCTAGTGGTGAAGGTATTATTTCCTACTGTTAAGCTTTCGCCAAAACATAAAACTATATTTCCAAGGTCTGTCATAATTTCTGGTAAAATAGTAATGTTTCCAGTAACCGTACTATCACAGCCAATAGGAGCGGTCAGTATTTCGTTGATGTTCCCTGAGGCATCATAAAGCGTAGAACCAATCATCAGGCTTTCGCCAAAACATAATGTAGTATCTATGTTGGTTGCTATCTCATCAAGCACTGTCAAATTTCCAACGACTGTACTATCACAACCATTAAAGGAAGGAAGTATCTCATTGATGACAGCAGTAGAAGTATAAGCAGTAGCACCTACAAAAATAGTATCACCAAAACAACTCGTCAAATTTCCTAAGTCGGTACTTATTTCTGGTAAGAAAACTACAGAGCCTGTAAGGGTACTATCGCAGCCATTAAAAGAAGTGAGCACTTCATTGATCATTTCATTTGTATCGTATACCGTTGTTCCGATAGTCAGGCTTTCGCCAAAACATAAAGTGGTATCAATAGTTGTATTGATTTCATCCAAAACCGTAAGCAAAACGGTAACCGTACTATCACAACCATTAAACCCAATTAAGGTATCGCTAATAGCGGTTGTACTTGTATAAGTTGTAGAACCTATTTGTAGGTTTTCGCCAAAACAAAGTGTGGTATCATTTAGAATTGTTTCGTTAAAATCTAGTACACTTACGGTTCCGGTTATCAAACTATCACAACCATTTACTGCTGTTACCGTTTCATCTATAGTAGCAGGAAGATCATAATTATTATTACCAATCATAATACATTCCCCGAAGCAAAGCGTAATGTTTAATTCTTCTACAATCGGATTTAATTTTATTACATTTCCTTGAATAATGCTATCACAGCCATTCACATCAGTTAAGCTAATGGAGAAAGGACCATCATCATCAATAGGAGTGCCTCCGACGAAAAGGGTATCTTCTGCACAAAGCGTTTGATCACCTAAGTCAGTGATGTTTTCCATTAAAATAGTAAGGCTTCCAGTCACCAAACTATCGCAACCATTAAAGGCTGTTAAGGTTTCGGATATTGCGCCAGAGTTGGGATAGTTTGTACTACCTACCGTTAGGCTTTCGCCAAAACAAAGTGTAGTATCTATAACTGTTTCTATGAGAGGAAGTACGGTAAGATTTCCTGTAATGATACTATCACAATCTAAGTAGGAAGTCAACACTTCATTGATCGTAGTTGATGAATTGTAACTCGTATTTCCGACCATAATACTTTCGCCAAAACAGATCGTCGTATCTGGCAAAATTGTTTCGATTGGAGCAAGTACTGTTACCGAACCTGAAATTAAACTATCACAGCCTAAAAAGGAAGTGACCGTTTCGTTTACATTAGATGTGCTATTATAAAGAGTTGAGCCAATCGTTATACTTTCGCCAAAACACAAAGTTGTATCTATCGCAGAAATTAGTGGAGCTGGATCTAAAACTTCAGCAACAACTACAACCGATAAACCTAGATTGTCTGTTACTGTAATGGTATAAGTTCCTGCACTTAATCCAGAAATAGTTGCTGATCCACCAGCAGAAAATATGATTCCATTATCAATAGCAGGCCCAAAGTCTTCTCCCCATTCGTAAGCAAAACCTGGATTGTCTCCATTTACTTGGAAGTTGATAAAGCCGTCTGCATCACCGATACAATCTAGCACATGGTTTGGTGCATTTACATCAACAGCACCAGGATAAAAAATAGTAACACAGGCAATATCTTCACAGTCGAATTCATCCGTAACGGTTACACAATAGGTTTCGCCTCCGTTTAGATTGATTGCTGTTGCTGTTGTTTGTCCGTCTGACCATTCGTAGGTATAATTTCCTGAACCACCTGTAGCAACCACCATAGCTTCACCATCAGGAATGCCTTGGCCAGTTGATTCCATCGTTTCAGTTACCGTTGCATTTACTGCTTCATCCAAAACAGTTAGGTTAGTAAAAACAGTACTGTCGCAACCTTGGTAAGAGGTCAGTACATCGGTATACATGCCAGAAGCAGAATAAGAAGAATTGCCAACTGTTAATGATTGACCAAAACAAAGAATAGGATCAATCATAGTCGTAATTTCTGGAATTACGTTGACCATTCCTGTTACAATGGTATCACAACCAATACTAGCGGGATAGACTTCGAATATTGGTCCATCGGTATCATAGGAATTATCACCAATGATGATGCTTTCGCCAAAACAAATATCTACATCAAGCATTAGTTCTGGTGGATAATTTTCATTATCAGTTATAACAATATCAAACATTCCTGTGATATTACTAGGTCCTCCATCTACTAAAATCCAGTAAGATTGACCTGGTATAAGACAGTTAGAAGAAAGGGTTTGATCGTAACTTGAGTTATCATAAACAGAGCCTAGTTCATTGAGTGAACCTGTACAATCATTCGTGCTTGTTTCGAAAAGGGCTAATTGCAATTGGATGGCATCAATACCATTCGGAAATAATAAATCACTAATGACATCAATAGTAATGTCTCCAGAAGGAGGGGCATTAAATTCAAACCAAACAGAAGTTTGTGTATTAAAAGCATTGGTGTTTGGGTCGCCAGCATCACCAGCACAAACATTTGTTTGAGCATTAGCAACAAGCGTACTACCTACAGGGACAGTCCCTATATTTTCTGCATCACAAATTCTATCGCCACCTTCTGTAGAGCCTATTGTAATTATTTCAAGACCAAAATATCCTTCAATTCCTCCAGCAATGTTAGAACCTCCACCATCTACAAGTAAGAAGAACGTTTCATTAGGAGGTAAGCAATCTATTTTCAATCGTTCATCATCTACTGTACCACCACCTGAACTTGCTTTAAATAAATCCATAGTGCCACTACAAGTACCATCATCAGAAGTATAAATAGCTAATTGCACATCCATTGGGTCGCCAAGGTTAGAAGGATCATTTTGTGCCTCAATAATAGTAATAGAACTTGGGTCGGCTGAAGTCGTAAAGGTAAACCATACGCCTTTATTATTGTTCCACAAACCATCTGATAAAGGATTAGGTTCGTTAAAGCTTGTTCCACAAAAATTATCATAAATACTATTGTTTTGATCTCCTACTGTCCCCAAAAAAGGCAGTTCACCAAAATCAATGGCATTACAAAGTTGATCATTTTGACTACTTGTAAAAGCACCTGAAACAGAAATAGTAAAAGTTACTTCCCCATCAGATTCTAAACCATCAGCTAATGCAAGGGTATAACTAGCATTATCTCCAGAAGCGGGCACTACATAGTCATTACATATTTCTTCATCGCAAGATTTGGTTATCGTATTGCAAGGCAAACCATCTAATTCATATGCTTGAAAGCAAATTTCTATCATAGTTGGTAGGTTATCAATGCAGATGAACGTTTCGTCATATTGTGTATTGGGCGTATCATTATAACAGATACCATTGAAAGAAGGATATTCTTCGTAACCACTACCGTTTATATTTACTGCCCAACCTGCGTAAGGAAGGCCTATTGCGTCAGTACAAGTAGTTGTCGAACTACCCGAATCTATTGTTATCTGTAGGTTTACTTGTGCTTGTGTTAAAAAAGATGAACATACGAAAAGTATTAAGCATAAAGAATACTTAATGCTGGTGGTTAGGACTTTTTTCATTCTTAGTGTAGTTATCAATTTTGTTTTGATAAATAAACTTTAGGGCGTAAACGCTAAAGTTGTTTCAAGATAACGCTAATCTAGCGGGTTACATAAAAAAATATATAAAATGACGTGATATGCCTAGAAATAGGTACAAATGGCATTAGTGCTTTTTATATATCAGAAAAAATAGAGTAAAAAATTAGAAATAAGCGTTCGATATTATGGTGTGGATTAATATAAGAGTAACGTATAAAAAGAGGTGTTTGCTGCTGTTCTCCTTATTTACAAGGTTTGTGTTGAAAAAAAATCAATAATTTAAATTAATAATTACCAAAGAAGGGGGTGAAGCTTTTTAGAATTTATTAAATTTGTGCTCCTTGAAATAAAAGTAAAGGTTTATTCAGACTCCCCGAATCGTTTTGAAAGCATTTATCTACACTTTTTTAAACCTTTGCTAAACAGCTATTGGATTATCAATCTACTATCTCAATATCTGTTTGTAAAATAATTACTCAAAAATAACACAATTGTTTCCCTTTTCCGTATAAACGAATGGGCATGGTCAACATTATGCCTTCATGAATATTTGAAATTTGATAATTACTACAAATTATGTCGAAAAGTAAGCGCTTCAACAAAATACTTGTTGCTAATAGAGGAGAGATTGCCATTAGAGTACTCCGTGCCGCATCCGAATTGGGTCTTCGTACAGTGGCCATTTATACCTACGAAGATCGTTACTCTTTGCACCGTTACAAAGCGGATGAATCCTATCAGATAGGTTTGAAAGATCAACCACTAAAACCGTATCTCAATATTGAAGAAATCATTCAGGTTTCCAAACGAAATGGAGTCGAAGCGATTCATCCAGGTTATGGTTTTCTATCTGAGAATGTACATTTTGCTCGCAGATGTAGAGAAGAAGGAATCGTTTTTATTGGACCATCTCCTGAAGCAATGGATAAATTAGGGGATAAGGTGCAGGCAAAAAAATTAGCCAGAAAAGTAAAGGTACCTCTAATTGAAGATAGTAATATTGATCTGACTTCGGCCGCCAAAGCCCTAAAAGAAGCAAAACGAATTGGTTTTCCTGTAATGGTGAAAGCTGTTGCCGGTGGTGGTGGTCGTGGTATGCGTGTGGTGCATAAAGAACGTGACCTCAAAAAAGCTTTTGCTGAAGCAAGAGGAGAAGCCAAAACTGCTTTTGGAGATGATACGGTTTTTATAGAAAAATATATCGACAACCCTAAGCACATTGAGGTTCAAATATTAGGAGATAATCATGGTAATTTGGTGCACCTATTTGAACGGGATTGTTCGGTCCAACGTCGGTTTCAAAAAGTAGTAGAAATAGCACCAGCTATAACACTCAAAAAATCGACTCGAAACAAGTTGTATCGTTATGCTTTAAAAATTACAAAGGCAGTTAATTATTCTAATGCAGGTACCGTAGAGTTTTTGGTAGATAAAGATCAAAATATTTATTTCATTGAAGTTAATCCTCGAATTCAAGTAGAGCATACGATTACTGAGGAAATAACAGGAATCGATATTGTTCGTTCGCAAATCTTAATTGCAATGAACTACGAATTGAATCATCCAACTATATTTATCAAAAGTCAAGAGGATATTCAGTGCAATGGTTGTGCGATACAATGTAGAATAACAACCGAAGACCCAAGCAATAATTTTAAACCTGATTATGGAACACTTATCGCTTATCGTGCGGCAGGTGGTTTTGGTATTCGACTTGACTCTGGGTCGGCTTATGCTGGAGCAAAAATTTCTCCTTTCTTTGATAGCATGTTGGTGAAGTTGACCGCTTCGGGTCGAACAATGAAGGGAGCTAGTGAGCGACTACTTCGAGCATTGACGGAGTTTAGAATTAGAGGAGTGAAAACGAATATGGGATTCCTTGAAAACTTATTGCAAGATGAAACCTTTCAAGAAGGAAAAGCAACCGTTCGATATATTGATGAAAATACGCACCTCCTAAAGTCGCCTCGCTATCTAAATAGAGGAACTAAAATTTTAGATTATTTAGGAAATGTAATTGTCAATGGAAATGCGGATGTAAAGTATGTTGATAAAAACAAAAAATTCCGTGTTCCTGTTGTTCCTGATTTTTCAAAGTATGAACCTTTTCCGAGAGGAACTAAAGATTTATTGAATTCACTTGGTCCTGATCGTTTTGCACAATGGTTAAAAGATCAAAAGGCGATTCAGTATACCGATACAACTTTTAGAGATGCACACCAGTCTTTATTGGCAACTCGTATGCGTACGCTCGACATGCTACGTGTAGCAGAAAGTTTTGCCAAAAATAATCCTGATGTATTTTCGATGGAAGTGTGGGGAGGTGCAACCTTCGATGTAAGTTTACGATTCTTAAAAGAGTGCCCTTGGAAGCGACTTGAACTATTACGGGAGCGCATACCGAATATTCTATTTCAGATGTTGCTACGTGGTTCGAATGCTGTTGGCTATGCTGCTTATCCAGATAATTTAATTGAAAAGTTTATTGAAAAAGCTGCTGAGACGGGGATTGATATTTTCCGAATTTTTGATTCGCTCAACTGGGTAGAAGCAATGAAGGTAAGTATTAAAACGGTACGGGAACGAACGAATGCATTGGCTGAAGCGTGCATCTGCTACACAGGGGATATCAGTGATCCGAGTCGAACGAAATATAACTTACAATACTATATTGACTTAGCTCGTCAGTTAGAAGATGAAGGAGCGCACATCATTGGTATAAAAGATATGGCTGGGTTGTTAAAACCTAAAGCTGCTGAGATATTAGTTACTGCACTGAAAGATGCCGTTGATATCCCTCTACACTTACATACGCATGATACCTCTTCTATTCAATCAACAACGTATTTTAAAGCAATAGAAGCAGGAGTAGACGTAGTTGATGTAGCATTGAGTTCGATGTCTGGATTGACCTCTCAGCCAAACTTCAATTCAATAGTAAGTTTGATGAATGGTCATGAAAGAGAAAACCCTTTAAGCTTAGATTCTTTAAACGAATTTTCAAATTATTGGGAAGCCGTTAGAGAATATTATTATCCATTCGAAACAGAACTGAAAGCGGGTACTGCCGAAGTCTATCGCCATGAAATTCCAGGTGGTCAGTATTCTAACTTACGGCCTCAAGCAAGAGGCCTAGGACTAGAAGATCAGTTTGAGACAATCAAAGAAAATTATAAAATCGTTAATGAACTTTTTGGTGATTTGGTAAAGGTAACACCTTCTTCAAAAATTGTTGGAGACATGGCGATGTTTATGACAACTAATGGTTATACCAAAGAAGACATTTTAGAACGAGGTGATACCATTTCGTTTCCCGATAGTGTAAAAGCATTTTTCAGAGGAGACTTAGGTCAGCCTTATGGTGGTTTCCCTAAGGAGTTGCAAAAAATGGTTTTGAAAGGGGAGAAGCCTTATTCAGACAAACCAAATAAGCACCTTAAACCTATAGACTTTGATAAAGAATTTAAAGCTTTCCAAAAAGAATTTTCTTATGTACACTTTTTAGACTTTTTGTCGTACAAACTTTATCCAAAAGTATTTAGAGACTATAATGAATCTTTCGAATTGTATGGTGCTGTGCGGAATATTCCAACGCCTGCCTTCTTTTACGGTCTGAAGGAAAATGAAGAAATCATTGTACGTATTGCAGAAGGAAAAACCTTATTGATTCAGTTCCTTAATTATTCTGCTGCAGATGAAGAAGGTAATCGAACGGTTTTCTTTAGGTTGAATGGTCAAACTCGGTCGGTACAAGTGCGAGATATGTCTGTCAAGTCAGAGATTGTTATTCACGAAAAAGTAAGTAAGGATACTGATATTGGTGCTCCATTACAAGGAAGCTTGTCTAGTATTTTAGTAAAAGAAGGACAAAAAATAAAACCAAATACACCATTATTTATTATCGAAGCCATGAAGATGGAAACGACGATTACTTCTCCCATAGCGGGGACAGTCAAAAAAATCCATTTGAGTGAAAAAACGATGGTAGAGCAGGACGATTTAGTCATAGAATTGGGCTAAATTTTGACTTCTATTGGTGTCCTAAAAAACGTGCTTCGTCATTCGACAAAGCACGTTTTTTTATTACTTATCTTAGTTATACAAGGTTTTATTTTGTCATATCTGTCAAAATGTTTATTTTTAGAAGTTCACTCCAAAAAAAATACGAATTTATACCATTACAAATTCTAATTTTGGATAGGTATAACACTTTCATTTACATCAAAACCCAATCTTATGAGATTTAAACATTTACTATCTCTTTTCTTGTTTATCGCTTCGTTTGTGGGGCAAGTAGAAGCACAATGCCCTGGCTGTGCTATTGACCCTGGCTGTGCGGCATTAGTACCTGATGGAGGTATATGCCCTAGTACACTTCCACCTGCAACAGTAGGAGTAGCTTACGATGAGGATATATCGTTCTATGTTCCTGCTCAATTTGTAGATGCTGGAACAGGATATGACATTAGATTAAACCAATTTACAATCAACGAAATTACTGGAATACCCAATGGCTTAGAATGGGAATGTAATCAAGCAGCGAGTGGATGTACTTATTTTCCTGCTACAATTTCAAGTGAAGGTTGTATCAAAGTATGCGGAACTGCTTTAACAGCTCCAGGTATTTATGATGTTCAACTATCTGCAACGGCACTCGTGACAGTACTTGATTTTGGATTTGATATTACGATGCCAAACCAAACATTTGATGTGCAAATTGAAGTATTACCTGGTCAAGGTGCTACTTATTTTACCAATGTCGGAGAGCCAAATTGTGATGGCGATTATGAAGTAACTTATCATGCTAATATTGATCCTATACCAACTCCTACAGAATATCTTTGGGATTTTGGAAATGGAAATACAAGTACTTTACAAGACCCTCCTGTTCAGACCTATGCAGCACCTGGTGCGTATACTGTTGCATTGACAACTAACTTAGTTGGATTCCGTCTTACAGGAGTTTGTGTGAATAGTTTGAATGATAACTGGTGTGGTGATGTCGAAGAAACAAATTGGCCATTTACTGGCTGTACGGCTAATCCTGACCCATATTATCAAATACGAGATGCCAATGGAAATGTCGTTTACACGTCGCCTGCTGTCGATGGTGTACAGTCAGCTTGTTATCCAGAAATAAGCATAAATTTAGTTAATCCTCCATATTCAATTCAAGTTTGGGATGATGACCCTACTTCTGATGATGACGATTTAGGTACCTTTGCTTTTAATCCAACTCAAGCTGGAGCCTTGTCTTTCTCTGGTGCTGGCGGAACTTCTGGTGTGTTAACGATTAATTCTTATGTTAAAGAATCTATTTATGAAGAATTAGACTTTGGTACTTTTGCTAATCCATTTGTAGTGAATGCCGATGTATCTGATGTAACAACTTATGGTGGTTCTGATGGAGCGATCGACTTAAATGTTACAGGTGGAACACCTCCTTATACTTATTTCTGGGGAACTGGTGCTACTACTGAAGATATTTCTGGCTTGCCAGCAGGTGACTATAATGTATTGATCACAGATGCGAATGGTTGTACAGTAAATGAGACTGTTACAGTAAATGATGCAGCGGTCGATTGTTCTAAACCTGTACAAGTTATTGCAACGGTTATTAGTGGTCGAGTAATTAAGCTAACTTGGCCTTCTGTTCCAACAGCATTAAAATACAAAATTAGATATCGTAAAGCTGGTGTAGGCGATCCATGGATTGAAATTAGCACTGCTGGTATTGAAACCTTCCGTTTCTTGAACGACCTAGATATGAATAGCACTTACGAATTTGCAGTGAAATCTAAATGTATTGATAGCTTCACATCTGTTTGGACCAATGCTGGTAGTGTAACGACTTCTGGTGATGATTGTGATTATCCATCTTCTGCTTGGGCATCTAATGTAAAATCAGAAGAAGCGGATATTTTTTGGACAGCTGAATCAAATGCTATTAAATATAAAATTAAATACAAAGAAAAAGTACAAGGAAGTACTTGGACGGAGATCTATGTTAATACAACTACCAGAAAAATAACGGGTTTAGATCCTGTAAAAAATTATAAGTATAAAGTAAAATCTAAATGTCCACTTGGTTGGACTAACTGGGGGCCAAAGTATGAATTTACGACAGCGCCGTTTTCGCCTATCATCAATGCTAGAGAAATTAAACAGCCAGAAGATGTGGTTAAAATTTATCCAAACCCAGCTGTAGACTTTTTGAATATCGAATTTGATAAGGCTGAGACAGGAACAGTTTTACTTCGTTTATCTAGTCTTACAGGTCAGCAAGTAATGGCTAAAGAATTTGCCGCTACAGAAGGAATGAACAATTTCTCTGTCCAAATTGGCGACTTAGCTCATGGTACCTATATCGTTCAATTGATCGAAGAAAATGGTCAAATACATACCCGAAAAATGATACGATCTAATCCGTAAAATGGATTAGTCTGAGAAATAAGAAAGCCGATCATCTTGAAAAGATGATCGGCTTTTTATTGGAATGAAATCTTATCTATGTTGTAGTTTCTTTTTGTAAAAATTGTCCAAGAACCGAAAAGGTTCACAATGATAGATCAACTAATCCATTCCCCGTCGCTTCACTTCCGAATAAATTAATTCATACTCTCGACTCATGTCGCCAGTTACAGCAGTATTTTCTTGAGCACGTCTGATCAGATAAGGAACGACTTCTTGGATAGAACCATAGGGAACATATTTTGCAACATTATAACCAGCATTGGCTAAGTTGTAGGTGATATGATCACTCATGCCATATAGTTGACAAAAGTTGAGGTGTGGATGATCTTTCTGAATTCCTTTTTCGTCAATCAAAGAAGCTTGCAGTAAACAACTTTCGGCATTATGTGTAGCATTGCACGAAGCCATTTTTTCGTAATTGTCAACACAGAAACGGATAGCTGTATTATAAGCATCATCGCTGGCAGCTTTGTTGGGTTGTATCGGAGATGGGTAATCAAATTCTTCTGCTCTATTTCGTTCTTTTTCCATGTACGCACCTCTTACTAGTTTTGCGCCGAGCATATAGCCTTCATTTTGCGAATGATTGAAGGTGTCGATCAAAAACTGTAATCGATCATGTCGATACATTTGATAGGTATTAAAAACGGTGACTCGTTCTTTATTGTATCGTTTCATCATAAGGATGACGATGTGGTCAATTGTATCTTGAATCCAACTTTCTTCTGCATCGAAAAATACACCTACTTTTTGTTCGTTAGCATGGTGACAAATAGCATCGACACGTTTTAACACATTTCGATATTCACGACGCGTTTCTTTAGTTAATCCTTTTCCATTTTGAATATCTTCAAGAAGACCAAAGCGAGCCAAACCTGTAATTTTGGAACTAATAACAGGTGTACTGTCATTGGTTACAGCAAAGTCGATAGCTCTTAAGGTTTCATTCATGGTGTGGTTGAAGTCCTTTTCAGTGGTTTTGGCTTCAGCACCATAGTCGAGGATGGTTTGTATTTTATGTTTGTAGAGGTCGTCGATCGTACCTTGACTTTCGAGTAGAGTGGTGCCGCCACAAAATTGTTCGAAGATGGTTGCTTTTACGATTGGCTCTACGAAAGGTAAACGCATTTTTATCGCCAGCAAACCCATTTTTGAGCCTGTATTAACGAGCCAACTTTTATTCATCAAGGAGAACAACCAAGCCATTTTTTTTAGCTGCTTATCCGATTTGTGAGAGAAGGCTATTTCTGTATTAGAAAAATCTAATTTATTTTTATTGCTCATTATCATAAGTGTGTTGCGATTCCTTGGGATTTATTGTTCCAAATGGACCAAGCTTTTTCCGCTTGTAATTCTAACATCTTTAGACCGTTAATTGTTGATGCGCCTTGCATTTTTCCTTGGGCTAAAAATACAGTTTTTTCAGGATTATATACCAAGTCGTATAACATATTATTTTCTGTCATAAGTTGGTAAGGTAAGTTTGGGGAGCTTTGTACCTTCGGAAAGGTTCCTAAGGGCGTTGTATTAATAATTAGAGGAAATCTTTGAAGGATATTTTTATTAATTTCTTCATAAAGAAAATCACCTTTTTCTTTATTCCTCGATATAAAAGAGTAAGGAATGGTCATTTTTTTTAAAACATAGCTAACTGCCTTAGCTGCTCCACCTGTTCCAAGAATTAAAGCTCCTTTTAATTTTTTTTTACCTACAAATTTTTTTAAGGATTGCTCAAATCCAAAGACATCGGTATTATAACCAATCAATTTACCTTCTTTAAATTGGATAGTATTAACAGCACCGACCAAAGCAGCTTCCTTGTCCAATTCATCTAGAAAAGGGATTATTGCTTGTTTGTATGGGATTGTTACATTTAGACCACAAAGATTGGGAGAGCTATGTAGTAGTTTTGGAAAATCATCAATACTAGCTAAAGGGAATAGTTCATAAACACAATTTGTGATACCTTCTTTCTCATATTTTGCAGAAAAATATTTTTTGGAAAAAGAATGTGTCAATGTTTTACCGATTAAGCCAAATAATCGAGTCATGTTAATGTTCTTTAGCACCTAAACGCTCCATTAAGAAAACAGAAATGAAACCAAGGATTAGTAAGCCTACAGCTCCAATTACATAAGGATCAAGGTTCGTTGCAGCTTGATAAGCTGCTGGCAAAACATTGTCTTCCATCAAAATCTTTTTAGGGCTGCCATCTTCATCGAGAATAATTTTACCACTTGCATCCCTTAGCCATTCGCTTGGCACACGCCAAGGCCAGATTTTATTGAGCGAACCAATCATAAAACCAGTAAGTATAGCTAGTGTTAAATCCCTATAGTTTTTAAAGGTCCAAGATAAAACTCTAGAAAGGGTCATTAAACCAACTAAACAGCCAAGCGCAAAAACAGCCATGGTGATTAGTTTATCAACTGCAAAAGTAGTGAGGGCAGGTTTAAGTGTATCTGTAACAATGTAGGTGTACATCCCCATCAAGAGCAAAATAAAAGAGCCAGAAATACCTGGCAAAATTAAAGCCGAAATGGCAATGGCGCCAGCAATAAATACAACAACTAAAGATTCAGAACCATTGGCAGGCGTAATGATGGTAATACCATAAGCTATAATAGCCCCAAGTATCAATAAAACAATTTCACCAGCTCCCCATTTACTTATTTGACGACCGATATAGATCGCAGAAGCAATGATCAACCCAAAGAAAAAAGCCCAAATTAATGGTGGATAGGTTTCTAATAAGTAAGAAATGACAAATACACCAATGACAATCCCTGCAGCCATACCACCCAAAAGCGTCACTAAAAACGTTCCATTAATCGCCGACCAAACTCCGCTAAAACCATCTTTTTTGAAGGTAGGAATTAAGTCAGGTCCAAAAGCTTTAATGGTATTGAGTAATTTTTCATAAATGCCTGTAATAAAGGCAATTGTACCACCAGATACACCAGGAATCACTTCAGCCATTCCCATGGCCATACCTCTTAATATAATTCCTAAAGGATTACTTGTATTGTTCATGCCGCAAATTTACTATTTTTAGGAAATAATTCAGAAGCATGAAGACATTTATTGAACGGCTAAGGCAATTTACTATTTTAAAGGTATTTACGATTTACTTACGTTATCTCATTGGAGGTGGCTTTATTATGCCAGGGATGACAAAAATGATGGGCAATCGCTTCACTACTTTATCTACCGAAACAGATGTAGGTGCTTTTTTTGAAGCCTTATATCAGACAGGGATGTATTGGCAATTTTTAGGTTGGGGACAGTTTATAGCAGCCATCCTTTTGATGACCCAACGCTTTGCAACAATAGGAGCGATGCTCTTTTTTGGAATAATACTTAACATTTACATCATAACAATTTCTATAGAGTTTACTGGAACAGCTTTTATTACTTTTCCGATGCTGTTAGCAGCGATCTATTTATTGCTTTGGGATTACAAAAAAATAATCGTTTTATTTCAGAGAGCTGACCAAATACAAGTCAACTACTCTGAAGATAAAGACGAATTTTTATACCACCCTTGGTGGATAGTACTAGGCGTTCTTTTGTTTGGGATCACTCTTTTTTATGCCCTTAGCAAAATGAGCCGAACATTGACTGGTCTAGCTGGTTTTTTGGAGTGGATGCTAGTTTGTGTACTAGTTGGATTTTTTGGGCTTGTTTTATTTTTATGGACAAAACGCAAGATGATTTTTAATAGCCATTGATTATTTCATATCATCAAGAGCTTTTAAAAATTCTTTCGCCTCCTTTACTTTCCAAGCTTCTTCGAAAGGCGAATGATTTGACACCGCTTCAAAGTATTTTTTTGCTAATGCAAATTGTTTGTTTTGAGTATAGGCTAGTGCTAAAAACCAATTCGCCTCAATGGTATGTCTACTTTTTTTATTTTTTAGAATATTATCAAAGTACTGAATAGCAGACTTATATGATGGGCAAAATACTTATCATTGGAAGCAGTTTAATTCAAACTCAACAGGTATTTATTTGCTTC
>JAHDIP010000405.1 GCA_020630735.1 Saprospiraceae bacterium
AGTTTTACCTCTTTTGCTAATTCTTTTTCTCGTTTGATTGCCTTAAAGTATGTTTGTACATCCTTCATCACATTGTCTAATGCAGCTCGGTCATCTATACCTGTACTCTTACAAGTAGCGCAGCGTTCCCGACCATCTTCAAATTGTTCGAGCTGACTATTATGATACGTTTTTCCACAGTAATCACATTGATGTTTTCCATCGGCGACATAAACTTTTTTACGCTTGCCTCTTTGAGTATCTCTTTCGTCAGTCAACTCATTTCTACCCAAGATATATTCTAGAAATTCGGCGGTAGCTGCTAAATCTAGGAATGCTGGAAAATGACGAAGGCTGCCAAAATTAGAATTGTCTGTTTTCGCATCATCTATATTTAGTCCATACTTCAGAAAGCTGCGAGGATGTATTTTCCCTTTTCGATAATCTCCTTTTTGTAAAGGTTGATTGGTGTCAGGAACAGTCACATCACTTACTGGAGTAGTGTTTAACCAATTGAGGTAATCGCTAAGTATTTCAAAAATATAACGCCATTCTTTGAATATCGAATTCACCAAACCTAAGTCACGATGAACGTCTTCAAAAATTAAAATCGAAACAACATTTTTATCACCTAATTTATGTTCGTTTGCCAACTGCTGATTGATAGAAGCATCTACATTTAAGACGTTGTACAACTGATCAAAATGCTCGTCCAAAATATCTTTATTCGATGGTGAACTAACGACTAAGTATTGGTGCATTTCTGGAAAAAGGGTAACGAATAATTCTTTCAACAAAATGCAAAGAGTAGTATTCAGTTTATCATTATCAATACCTTCTAGTTTATGTTTGAAATGCAATTGAACGACTCGACCCATCGGATATTCCCGCAAAGGAATATTTTTATTTTCAAGACTTACGTAACGGAAATCTTTATTCTCATTTTTCAAATGAATACCAGACAAGAAGCTAAAGTAACCTTTTGTTCTTGTTGTAAAAGTTGCTTCTCGTAAGGCAATATATGCGCCTCCTTGTGGCTGCTGAATATCAGAACTAAAAGGCGGCATCAAGCTTTTTAAGCTTACATCAACATCGGGTCGATAGATGACGAAACTTTCTTTGGGATCTTCATTATCGGCACGAAGACAAAAGTTGGTTTTGTCAAAATCTTCGATCTCGTACAAGCGACCACCAAAAGCATGTAACTGCCCTGGCAAGTAGTTTTGGTAAACTTGATCGTGCGGCAAGATGCGTAAGACATTACTATCATACTGGTCAACAACCTTCGTTTGTTTCAGGAAGGTTAATTGAATTTGACTTTTTATGTTTTCATTTAACGAATAGGTATACACCGACTCAAAACGATTGTTTTGTTGATTATAAACTTGCGCTGCATCGACGTCTAACCAAGCTGCATTCGTCACATCAATATTGAACGCCTGAATAAATAACTGCCGTAGTAAGCTTACCACCTCACCTTTATTCATATGGATTTTTGCCAACTCAAAACGAATTTGTTCTTCAGGCATTGGTTTTATAATCATGCGCTCCAATAAGGAAAGAGCAACGGAGAAACGACTCGTATTCATCAAATATGCCGTAAGTGCATAGATGGGCGACGATTTAAAATATTCTAAGTTAGACACAAAATATTCTCGAAGTAAATAGGGTGGACTCACTATATGAAGGAAGGAAGTGTTGACACCAAATGAATTCCATTTTTCGAGCGCTGTAATAAGATTATATTCCGTATCTCTTGCAAGTAAAAAAGCGTCATCGTGTTTTTTATTAAACAGACTATGCTGCACACAATTGATTTGCTCATTGATATTTCCTGTCAATCGTTCTGGCGGAATGTGCTCGGGAACAATTCGATTGCGATTGTTATCCGTTTGCTCAATATATTCGTAGAAGGGGAGTTGCTTTTGATCTACAATCTCTATCGGTTGAATCTGCTCTCTCCAAGCTAATAAACTTAAGGGAACTTCTGCACCCAAGTATGAATCTATACGTCCTTGCAAAAGCTGACTTTGAAAAGCTTTATCTTCTAGTTTCCAAAATAATAAGAAGGTTTCTTCTGCCTCATTGGTTAAGGTCTTTACTTCTTCGAATGCTTTACTGACTTCAAAATTTCGTTTTACAGATTCTTGTCCACCTCTACGGTTTTGCATCATCGTAATACTCTGAATCGCTTGGTTACGATCTTTGATTGCTTTGAGCAAAATATTATTGGAAGATGGATTGCTTGCAAAGGTCTCTACGGTATAAATAAAAATAATGGTGTGTAAATCATCAAACCATTCGTGATGTAAGGCTTGATGTTCTAGCAAGTCATCGGCTGAACTAATGATGATGTCTTCGTCTAATTGTCCTCGACGTGTTCGGTCATAAATATTTGCTGACCAAAAAATATCATTGCCACTTAGTTCTTGTAAACCTTCGTTGAGCCATTGCAAAACAGCTTTATGGTACTCCGATGTTTCGAAACAAACGTGTGGCGTGATGATCAAAATATGTTCACCATTCAACACCTTACTGAGCAAGTGTGTAAAGAGCACAGGACGAATTTCATTGTACCGAACATTCGGAATAATTACATCCAGATCATTACTTAGATGTTGATAAATGGTATGCTCACGTTCAGTGAGTTCATAGCCCTTAAGCGAGAGTTCACTTTTTTGCTGTTGCTGAATGTTTTCAAAATTTTCCTTTCCCTTATAGTGCCATGCAAAGAGTAATTGGTTCTCCCATTCCTTCTGGTATTCTTCCCAAAGATTGAAGCGATTTGCATTATTTTTTATTTGAGGAATATCAATGTCAGTATCAATATTAGTTTCACTTTTTACTTTTGGTCCATTGAGGTACCAATAAAATTCTAAAAAGCAAATGAGTGGTAATATCAAAATCGGCGGAACCAAATCATAGTATGGAATACAGACGAGACTGACGGTATAAACGGCAGCTGTAACGATTGAAATCCACAAGAAAAATTGTGCAGCAAATTCCCAAAATCGTTTTAGCGCGATGTATTCTTCATCGTATACTTTATAGATAAAATCTGGTTCTTTTTTGATGCCAAAAATATCGAATAAACTATAGAGTAAATTAACAAAAGCTGTTGGAGTAATCTCTTGATATTTTTCCCAATCATTTGTATAATATCTTGATGCACCAACTAACCAATAATTGATGAATTTTTTGATCGTAACATAGGTGACAGTGGCTACAAAACCTGCAATAAAAATACTAATCCGCTCAAGCCAAGGGAAGGTTATATTGAAACGGGCGAGTAAATCAAAAATAAAGGAATCGAAATATTGATGATAGCCTTTCCAATACAAATAATAGGCTAGCCCTGTAAATAGCATAGCCATTACAGGACTCCACAGCTGCATGTGTCGAGCTTCTGCATTGATGTTTGCTTTGTTTAATGAAAACAAAGGCAATGCGACAATGATTAAAAGTATTAGAATTACAACAAATTCTATCATTTGGTATTGTTTGTTTT
>JAHDIP010000096.1:0-17467 GCA_020630735.1 Saprospiraceae bacterium
AGTCAATAATAAATTCTACTGTTTTTCTGATGAGCCTTTCATCTGTTTAAAATTTACTTTAAGTCCAAAAACAACCCAATCTGCTAAGCGTAGTTTGCAACTACGCTTGACTATTTCGCTGTTTTTAACAGCACCTTTTGCACGATGCTAAAAGAATGATTCGTTTTAATCATTCCTTTGTGTGCCTAATTATTAAATATGAACGTTTCATCTGTTTAAAATTTATTAGCACCACTAGTACATTAATACACTTTGTTATAAAACATAAACCAAAAAGGGATGCAGCCTTAATACTTAGCTACATCCCTTTTTTGAAAATAGCCAATTCTATTTATCGTCCTACGATGCTACGCAGAAAATCTCCAATCTGATTAGCAATTGCAACATCATAAGCAGAGCCAAGGATGTATAAAGTAAAGCCACCATAAATGGCTAAGAGTAAAACGGCTTTAAACTTACCCATCGAATCACCAATATAGTATATGAAAAAGGCCAGTATGGTGAGAATCAAAAGTAAGACACGCAACTCACTGATATTATCTACCGTTTCAGGTTGCATCGTAATAGAACCATACATAAGCGTGTACAAAAACAAAGGTAAACCTAAGGCAAAACAAACATCAAAAATATTTGAACCTAAAGCATTTGCAACTGCATCGTCATAATTTCCATTTAGTGCATCACGATAAGAGATGATCGTATCAGGAACACTTGTCGCAGCAGAAGCTAAAATTACTGCTATGAAATAGATTCTCACATCTAGGGCATGACCTAAACCTTCACAAGCAAATACCAAAAGGTTGGTAGCAAAACCAATGACTGCCATCGACACAAGTAATAGTGCCCAAGCATTTCCATTTGTAATTTCTTTTCCTCTAAGAATAAGCGATTCTAAATCTAAGGTCAATAAAGATTTCATAAAAGAAGGGACTTCTTCATCGTCGTCTTCCTCTTCTTCTTCATCGTCGTCTTCACCATCAGATTCACTCATGGTAGCCAGCATAAAGATAACATAAGCTGCATAAATCCCCATCAAGACTAAGCCATGCCACCAGTAAAGGGTATCGCCACTGATGAGTAAAATGAGAATAAATTCTGCTATGATTAACGAAAGACCATCACGTAAGATTACCTTCTTAGACACCTTTACTGATTTGGCTAAACCATATCCAATGACGGCTAAGATGACTACAGCAGGAATAATCATTCCATTAAAAATGGCACTACCTGCAGTCGTACCGATACCACCTGCAAATCCATCTCTATTGCCTAATACAAATAGAAACCAAAAGGTCGTAAACAATTCAGGCATCGAACTACCAATTGCATTAATTGTTGCCCCACGAACTCCATCGGTCAAGTTTCTTCCTAAATATTCGGAAGCAGTTTCGAAACCGTCACTCGCCTTCCAAATAATTAAGCAAGTAATCAAAATTAATAATAATGGAAATAATACTGCCATGCGTATGTTTGTTTAATTTAAGTAATGATTCATCCATTACCCAACTAGTTGAACTAAAATCAGTCTACCACCTTCTTCTTTCGAAAGTAGTATCTGTTTATTATCTGTCAATTCGACCATACTGTTGATGGGAATTTCCACATCTTCGGTCATATCTTTTAAATCTGGTAAACCTTGGTTGACCAACATCCATTTGTTTTGATGCAAAACGAAGTAACCAACAGGTTTTTTATCTGCATCGGTCAAACGTTCGTTTGGAAAGACCATTCGGTTGCTATGCCACTTGTACAAGTATTGATTGTGGTAAACCATCAGGCGATGATTGTCTGGCATAAACTTTCCTCCGTGTCGAGAAGAGTATAAATTGAGCACAGGCAATTTACCACTAAATGGTGTTTTGCAAAATGGACAAATGGGTTTCGTTGTATTATCAAACACAAACCAACCTTGGTCACAACCTCGATTAATACAAGGCTGCATTAAGTCTATTGTCTTTACCAAAGCTTGTTCCCACTCAGCGGCAGCGGGTCGTTTACTCGTTTCTTGTAGACCATCCATGAAAGAACGGTCAAACAAATCTTTCAAGTACGGGCCACATATCGTATAAGGCACCTTGCTTACATCTGCCCAAGGTAAGTAACTTTGTTTGATATTTTTAATATCTGGTCGATTAGAGTCATCTGTTGGGTGCTCTATGAATAAAGCTTTTTCGCCCATCGACAATTCTTCATCTTTTTGTGGATCAGAATCGTGCACCTTTTTTCCCCGTAATGGGTGACGATAGAGTAAGTACATATAAATCAAAACGGATAAGGCATGTTTATCTGTATTGATATTTGGCAGACTTCGATTAGGGTCGTCTTTTTTAAGTTTATTGGTCGCCATTACTTCAGGTGCGATAAAGTCAGGCGTTCCGACAACATCTGGTGGATACTTGTTTGGCACCACCAAACCATCGATATCAATAATGCAAGCATTGCCGCCTTCAGGATCGACCAGTACATTTTTATAGGATAAATCGGAATGGGCTAACCCGGCCGCATGCAATCGTCGCACTGCTCTACTGATCAAGATACAAATTCGGAAATAGTTAATCCATTGTCCTCGTTCTCGTTTGTCGAGAAAACGATTTTGATTAGAAGCAGAGGCAAACCATTTACCTTCTTTTTCTTTTCCTTTTATACCAAGGAAGTCATTATTTTTAGAACCATATTTGAAGAAAAAACAATTGCGATAGACGGGCGCTACTACTCCAACTTTACCATTATACTTTACGGTTTTATCTGGCCAGCAGAATAGTTTTTTCCAATACTCGCCTCCTGGTTTATTGATGATACGTTCGTAGTAAACTTCAGTGATTGTCTTGAGACGATCTTGCCCATTATAGTCAACATCATCTCTAAAAAAAGCGACGACATAAGTTTTGTCAGGACTAAAGTAAACATCCTTCATCGCACCTGATCCAATTATTTCATCAACAAATTGAACGGTAGCACCATCGTCAGCTTTTATTGTTATCGTTTTTCCCATATCTTAAAAAACTATAGCGATTGTTCGATCATCGTGGTTTCCTGGTGACCAGAAGTCAAGCCAATTTAATAATTGTTGTTCAGAGTCTGCATTGCTCAATGTAACATTTTCAGTAAGTTCTGTCCAAAAGCGATCCCATTCTTCTATCTTTTTGAGTTTGCTATCTGTTTCAAATATCGGATCACTTACACCATCAGTCATCAAAATAAGGGCAGTAAAATCTTCTACAATATCAAAGCGAATTCGATTGAGGATGTCTTGTCCATCAAGAATCTCTTTCATCGTTAGAAAACGAGTTTGCCCCGCAAACTCTCCCCCATCAGGATCACCTAATATGTTAATTTCTTTTTGCTGATTATAAATACCAACAACGCCATCACCCACCCAATAGGCTGCAACGAAGTAACCAAAGTCAAACTTTTTGCAAATAGAAACTAATAAGGTTGTAGAAAAATCTCGTAGACTAGATTCTGATTCTTTAACAGCTTCTGATATAGCAGAACGGGCTTCAACAACAGATTTCCCAATGATGTCATACAAAGAAGCTTTTACTTTTTTAGTATTGTTCTCATCTGTTGTTTTTTGATAGTCTTCGATAAGATCATCCAACGTTGCTGATTGATCATGAATTATTTTTTCGATAGTTGCAACAGCAGCATTACAAGCCAGCCTAGCACCTTCGCGAGAGTATTGGGCAGAACCCGCTCCATCGGCAACAGCAACGATATACCATTTTTCATCCGTTATTTTGATCTTAAAATCATCGTCTCTAAAAGTGCCATTATGTGCATGTGAACGACCACGTTTACTTGCTGCTATCACTGTTTTTTCTATTCCTAATTCTCTTTCGCAAACACCATGATCTTTAGGGAATAACTGCCCAGGTTCTGGCTCTTTATTTTTCCATAATGATTTTGGATCAGGATTGATGAGCACCAAAAATTTCTTAGACAAGGTGGGCATATCTTCTTCCAATTTGTACGAAAGAATAAAAACCTGCTCGCCATCTAAAGTAGGTGTACCTTCTAATAATCGAGTTGAATTATTAAAGCTTAGTCCAGTATCTTCTAATCCACTTGTTTTAATCTCTTGTGCTAAATCATCTATACCATATTCTTCGAAGTTGATGAACTCGGAGTAAGCTTTACCCACCATACCATTCGGCAGCAAAAACTTTTCTTCATTTTCATGTTGTACTATTCGAGCCATATCTTCTTCCTTTTCCGTAAAATTTGTGTTTGTGATTTCAAATTCAATTGCTTGTTTTTTACTTTCTAATTCCTCCTCTCCTATTTCATCTAACTCATTTTCTTCTTCTG
Source organism: Saprospiraceae bacterium (assembly GCA_020630735.1). Classification (GTDB taxonomy): domain Bacteria; phylum Bacteroidota; class Bacteroidia; order Chitinophagales; family Saprospiraceae; genus JAHDIP01. The sequence continues at coordinate 4,312 of JAHDIP010000096.1, forward strand.
ATTCATTTACTGTTTCTTCTACTTCTTCTTTTTTCTGCGCCACATTTTTATTTTCACTTAAATTTTCATTTAAAACGTCTAGCGGATCAGCAGTAGGTAAAGACGAAGTTCCCAGATTAAAACCTTGCAATTTATCTTCTAAATCATTTTTGGTTTGTGCATCAAATTTAGCTTGTAATTTTTCCTCTCGCTTTGCCAACTCAAGTTCCTTTGCTTCTATTATTTTTTGACGTTCGTCCAAAGCCAACTTTTCTACTTTTAAAGCATCAGCTGCTTTTACTCTAATTTCACCTGCCTCCATTTTAGCTTGATGCAAAATTTCTTCAGCCTGTTCCCGAGCAGCTTTTGTTATTTGTTCAGCTTCAGTCCTTGCAAATGCAAGAATCTGTTCTTTTTCTTCTTCGATCTTATTTGATTTGAATGGATTCTTCATTCTGTTTATCCTTGTTGTCTTCCGATGTCAATTGGTCCTTCTCCTCTTCCATATTGTGCTTGTGTACCACACCAAGGACAGCGATGTACCCCACCACCATCAACACAAAATATTTTGCCACACATACAGATACAAAGACCATAACGATTGCCACAACTTGGGCAATTAGGGACACCTAAAAGTTCTTCTGTACTTATTGTATTTTTTCCAATTTGGTCATTATTTGATAAACTCTTATAGGTTTCATTTAACGGAAAAGAGCCAACCAGTCGAAAATGTTTGACGCCTAAATTCATGCCACCAAAATCGGCATTATCTACAGCTTTTCGATACTTGATGAGGTAATCGTTAAAATTAACTTGGCACTTTGCTTGGAAAATGGCATAGTTATCATCAACATTAGAAGCGTTATAATTTTTACCATTTGAGGACTCACCAATTTTCTTTAATTTCTCTTTATCAAAACCACCTACATTCAATTCGTCAGAACCTGCTTCTTCCACTTTTTGGCTTTGCATTTTTATAGATGCTGTTACCCATTTAAAAAATTGTTGGTAAGAATCTGGATTGGTATCATCAAAGGCGAGAACATTTTCAGAAACTCTTTTTAAAATTGCAGGGTTAACATTATCTCCTATAGAGATGACAACAGTATTTGTTTTGTTTTTATATTTTGCTTCCCAGTAAGATAGATCACTTTCATAATCATCTGTAGGATTTCCATCTGTCAACATAAACACAATAGGTTTCCAATCACCTTTCGTTGTGGTAGTCGTTTTGGTAACTGTTAGTTCCATCTCTCTAGCAAGATGTCGTAGTCCAGTACCTAATGAAGTACCTGCACCAATAGACAACTGTGGAGGATAAAAAGAAATAATATCTGTAAGTGGAACCAATGTTTTGGCCTTGCCTGCAAAAACAAGAATAGATAAGTAAGCTGTTTCTAAAGCGTATGGATCACGCTTTAGTTCTGAAATAATCGTTCGCAAACCATCTTCGACATGGCGAATAGGTTCTCCTATCATTGATTCTGAAACATCAATAAGAAAATAAATTGGAAGCCGTCTCATTTGCTTTATTATTTTTAGATAACAATATTTATTTCTGGAGGTGGAGGTGGCAATTGCATATCATCTGCAGCACCAATACTCCTATTACCAACACTCACTGAAGCAGAAACCCACTTAAAAAAATGCTGGAAAGCTGAAGAGTCTGTCGTATCTAAGCTTACAACAGTATCTGTTATTTCTTTTAAAAACTCTTCTTTAGCTTTCGGGCCTGCAGCACAAGCAATGATATTTCCGAATTGCCGTTTATTTATTTCGGGTACTACATTACGGAAAACTTGGAGGTCTGATGGCTTCCCATCTGTCATGATAAAGAGCAATGGCATCCAGTCGCCTTTAGCTTCTTCTGTAGACATTTCAATTTCCATATCCATCCGTTTGCACAATAATTTTAGTGCTTCGCCCAAGTGTGTAGGTCCCGATTCAGGTGTTTTGATTTCGGGTAAATTGACACTTGGTAGTTCTGTAAGAGGAAAGACAAGATTGACATCTCGATCATAAGTAATGATGCTTAAATAGACCGACTCTAATGCGTGTGGGTCGTTACGCAAGGAAGCCAACATCGTTTGCAAACCAACATTGACAGATTGAATAGGTTCTCCTCTCATAGAACCAGAGGTATCTATTAAAAGGTATACTGGAAGTCTACGCATATTACGTTGTTCTTTAACTAAAGGCGCATACGATGTATGCGCCTTTAGACTTAATATCTAAAATGTTAATTACAATAAAGAAACAAGGCTATCAGGAAATACCTTTGCCTTCTCTTTTAGGTTTAACAATAAGGCTCTTTCCGTTCCATCAATCACACCATCACTAGCAATCTTATTGTATAACCATTCTTCTTCTTCTGCATCCAATTCACCAGGAGAATTTTCATCTTCTAATAAATAATCAGAGATTGCTTTGACAAAAAATGCTTGCCAAGCAGGATCATTATCATTACCTGACACTTCATCATTGAGGTCAAATAATAGATCGGCTTCTTCTCTGTCAATGACGCCATCTGCATAGAGTTCAGCCTCTAATGCTTTTACTTCATCAGCATCAATGACACCATCTTCTAAAATACTTGCTTTCAATTTAGCTAAATTTCCCATTTCTTTTTGCTCTTAAAATATACAAGTGAGTTAATTGAATAATCTTTAACCCATTCTTGCTTGTTATTAAAATTGATTAATTAAATCACCACGTTTAACTCTGGTGGTGGTGGCGGCAATTCGTCGATACTATCAATATCATCTCCACCGCCTGTTTCTACTTTTTGGCTGCCAGTACTAATGGAAGCAGAAACCCATTTGAAGAAAGCACTAATACTTGAAGAATCTGCTGTATCTAATTCGACAACTACATCTGTGATTTGTTTCAACACTTTGGTATCCGCTTTACTACCAGCAGCACAAGCTACAGTAATAGCTATTTTTTGCTTTTTGTACGCTGCTAAGCCTTTTTGCCAATCGTCAGTAGGCACTCCATCTGTCATAATAAAAACCATTGGTTTCCAATCGCCTTTAACTTCCATCGTCGATTTAGTCACTTCATCATCGATTCGATCAGCTGCTAATCGTAAGGCATCACCTAAAGCAGTTGTTCCATTAGCGACAAGGTCTGGTGCTTGAAAAAAAGACAATTCAGTAAGCGGTACTACTTGTTCAGCACTATGGCTAAAAGTAATCACACTTAGAAATGCTGTTTCCAAAGCATAGGGATCTTGACGCAAGGCAGCGACTAGCATCTGCATGCCGTTTTTGACAGCTTCTATAGGTTCGCCTGTCATCGAGCCTGAAGTATCTAAAATTAGATAGACGGGTAGTTTTCGCATAAAGGAATTATTTAACCGTTACTTAATAGACTTTATTCTAAAGAATATTGAATGGCACAAAAAGCGTCTTTTTTGCTCATAAAAACCTTTCAGAATTAAGTCTAGCATACAATTGCATAATGCTAGATAATAGACTATACGAATCGGTTTGCTATAGTTACAACTGTTTGGCGAAGGTCACGATCTCTAGTTGCTTCACCGATTGCATTGAATTTCCAATCGCCATTTCGTTTATAAAAGCTACCCATTACCATGGAAACGTGCCCTCTAAAGGCTGCATCATTGGCAATATCGTAGGTTGCAAAAACTTCATTTACTCTTGAAGGAGTACCTTCATAAATTCGAAGTGTCGCAAAAGGCACTGTTGCAAAATCATGTCCTTCATACGAGTTTAAGAAGAAGACAATTTTTTCGGCAGCAGGATGCAACTTCGTAAAATCTACAGTGATTACTTCATTATCTAATCCATCATCTCCGTCCATATCACCTGTACGATCATCACCACTATGTATAATAGCACGATCTTCAGAGAATAATTTTTTGAAGAAAACAATATCGATTACTTTGTTTTCTGCATTAAAAATGACACAACTTGCATCAAGGTCTACCGCTTCTTTTACGATTTTTTCTTTACCAAGACCAAATAGACCACCCTTTACTTTTTTGTCAATTGCGCCCCAATTCAGACCAACACAACAGTTCGTTAATTTGTTACCACTTTTTTTTGTAAGGTCTATTTTTTGACCCTTTTGTAAATTAATCGCCATAATATTAGGTATTTGTTTTTATAAGAATTCTGTGCTTTATAACTTTAGATAAAATCTACTAAGTAGACTGTAAATTAAATGGTTATGCATATTTATCGACGAAGTGCTGTAAACCTCCTTTATATCCAACACCAACAGCTTGAAATTTCCACTCGCCATTGCGACGATAAAGACGACCAAACTCTACAGCTGTTTCGATAGAAAAATCTTCATCCAATTCGTATTTAGTAATTTCTTCGTTTGTTTGACTATTATAAATTCGAATGTAAGAATTTCTTACTTGTCCGAAATTTTGCTTGCGCGCTTCTGCATCGTGAATGGTAACTACAATAATAATTTCTTCGATACGATTATCCACTTTATCGAGATTGATTTCGATTGTTTCGTCATCTCCACCATCACTAGCACCACCAGTTTGGTCGTCATCTGCACCTTGTACTGAACCACAAGGAGATAATAGGTTATTGTAGAAAATAAAAAATTCGTCTTGAGGAAGTTTGCCAGAAGCATTTACCATAAAAGCTGAAGCGTCAAGATCGAAATCTTGTCCAGAGCCCTCATTGGGATCCCAACCTAAGCCTACGCTTACTTGAGATAAACCTAATGTAACTCTTCCTCCTTTGGTTAAATTAATAGCCATGCTTTAAAAAGATTTTTAGATTTTAGAAAAGATTATCATAAAAATTAAAATCAAAAGAACATACTCGAAGAGTAGTGAATCTAAGTTTAAAATTTTTAATTCTTACTTACATTTTAATGTTGCACTTACGAAGCATATTTATTGACGAAGAAGTCGAGTCCATCTTTGTAACCGACGCCTACTGCTTCAAATTTCCATTCATTTCCTTTTTTGTACAAGCGACCAAACTCTACAGCTGTTTCGATAGAGAAATCTTCATCCAATTCGTATTTGACAATTTCTTCATTTTTGACACCATCGTAGATACGAATGTATGAATTACGTACTTGACCAAAATTCTGTTTGCGTGCTTCAGAATCATGTATTGTTACCACAATAATGATTTCTTGGATACGGTTATCGATTTTATCCAGATCGATTTCTATAGTTTCGTCATCTCCACCATCACTAGCCCCACCAGTTTGGTCATCATCTGCACCTTTTACAGCGCCACAAGGAGAAAGGAGATTATTATAAAAAATAAAAAATTCATCTTGTGGAATTTTTCCTGAAGCATCAATCATAAATGCCGAAGCATCCAAATCAAACGCTTGACCAGACCCTTGATTGGGATCCCAACCTAGACCAACATTTACTCGAGATAAACCGATTGATACTCTTCCTCCTTTAGTTAAATTAATTGCCATAATCTGGAAATATTTTAGTTTGCAATAAGTAGTTATAAAATCTCCCATAAACTATTCAATCGTTAATACCTTTAGTATTGTAGATATAATCGTTTATGAAGTACTTTTTTTAAAAAATTATATAACACTGGTCAAGATTAGTCAAGTGATTTGACTGAATGATGGGTAAATAGGGTAAGTACACTAACAATTTTTTTGAAGTTTTAATTATTAGATTTTATTCTAGTTTTCTGGTTTTAGAAACAAAAAACCAATTTTAAAAGGATTATACAGAAACCGAAGTGGTTTTCAGATTGCCAAACGATAGCTACAAATGACGATCCTAAAACCGAATACCGGTAGGTATATTAAAGAAAGTATCAACCCTAAAATTGCATCAAACGATAGACGAAGGCAATAATAGTTTTTTTTGTCTTAATATTATAAAAAAAGATCGTATTTTTTAATATTTTTAAAGTTATTCGTTTAGTCTAAAACAACAGAAAGCCAATCCTAAAAAAGGATTGGCTTTCTGTCAAAGTATAATTAAAGACAATAGCTTTATCTCCAATCTGGCATTTCTGCGTTTTCGAATAGCACTTCTCGGTGATCTCCATCAAAATCCATTATTAGGATATTTTTGGGAGAAACCCCGTCATTACTGGTATTTGTAAAAATTACTTGGGCACCATTTGGCGAAAATCTTGGATCTAAATCGTTGGTTCCTACGTCTTTTTCTATTGATAAATCAACAGTGTTGACTAGTTCAAGATTCCTCAAAAAGATATGTGCATCTAGTTGCCTTCCATCATTGGACTCAAATTCAGATATATCATTTGTCAGCAAAATAGCATTGCCATCTATCGAAATAGCTGGGCCTCCAGTAGCACCAGGTATATCGCCTAAAGCTTGAAGCTCAAAAGTACCATCTTCTTCGTATGCAAAGATTAATGAATTGAAGCTGTTGATACCAGTAGTACGCGCTACTACACGTCCTTGGGTTGACCAGTCGCATTCTGTAAAGGTATGTCCTGCTGGTGCCTCTGCAAAAAGACTTAAAGCTGTACCATCTATATTGATGGTATACAGTCGATTATTGTTCATATACATCAATTTTGCTCCATCAGGAGACCAGCAAAAATCTAATTCAAAATTGTTGTATCCTGAAATTGGTAAAGTCGTTATTTGTTCTGCATTAGAGCCATCTCGGTCCATTATAAAAATGTGTGATTCGATTCCAATATTTGAAATATAAGCAATCTTGTCTCTTGCAGGATTCATACGAGGACGCCAGTTGTTATTCAAATTTGTTGTTAAACGTACGTATTCTCCATCTTCATTACCTGCATAAATATCGTATTTACCATTTTCAAATTTTGAAAAGAGGATACGATAATCAGGTAAGCTACCTGTTCTAAAGCTCCAAACGGGACCATTAACAGGTGCAGAAAAACCATCATCGACAATAACTTGCCAAAAATAGGTTGTATTATATAACAAACCTTCTAATACAACCATACTATCTGTGATACCTGTAGCGACTTCGATATCCTCTGTTTGTTCAGAATTGTATAATCGAACAGTATACATTAGCTCGTCTGAATCAATATCATTACTACTCCACTCTAAGGTAACTTCATTCGTCAAATCTGTTTCGCCATCAGTTGGAACAGGATCGAATGGAATATTAGGTGCTGAATTATTTAAGGTATCAGGTAATAGTTTTAGGATTACATTAGTAGCTTGGTTAGCAAAAATAGAAATGGTCTCAATTTTAGTAGAAAAACCAGTTTTCTCTGCTCGTATAGTGTAAGTACCTGAAGCAAGCTGATCTAAAGTAAATCGACCATCGACATCTGTAAAAACAGAACTCGTCGAAGGTGTAGTAGAAATCGTAACTTTATCTACAGGTGAATTATCAGCTTCAAGTACAACTTCACCTACGAGTGATCCCATTAGTATTGGTTCAATTGGATCTTCTTTGCATCCAAAAAGGAATACGAGTAAAAATATAAATAGTATGTGTGTTTGCTTTATCATAATCGATTTATTGTGTATTTCTTTTTCGGTTTATTTTTGAGTTTTTCCGTATTCAAACTTTCGATCACCTTCAAGGTCATTGCCAAAATAGACATTGATCCCTACATTAGCTCTCCAGTAAAAGTCATTATACTTTCCTTGTTCAACAGAATCTAGTGCATCACTAAAGATATAGTTGTAATCAACTGCTCCTTTGAGTCCGACACTATTGTTGAGCATATATTCAAAACCTAGTCCAACATTTACTTTTGAAAATTTAGTATTAGAAAAATCGAAGCGACTACTAGCATTTTCGGTTACAAAACCTCCACCTGCTAAAAAATATGGTGTAAAAATATCATAAGGTAGCATCCGATAGTTTGCTATCAAATCGAGATAACTAATGTTAGTTGTATAATATTGAGTAGCAACTTTACCTATACCATAATTGAGATTCATGGCCAAAGATGGAGTGTAAGAATATGTTCCACCAATTTCAATTCCTGTATTAATAATAGGATCAGGATAATCGCCTTGATATAATAAGCTAGATGTACTTGCACCAAAGGCAAAATGTTTTCTACGATTGTCTAAACGTTTTCCGAAAATGTCTGTTTGAGGAATCATCTCTTTTTCCTTTTTGTATTCTAGGAAAGATTCTGATACAGATTCACGAGCTTCTTTGAGTTGCCATAGTCCATCTGTTACCCCTTCAACGATTAAGCTTTGTACCGCTTTCTCGATAGCTTCAGTAATGGCTAATTCAGAAGGTTCGTTGTACGTCACTCCTGTTTCAGCTTCTAGCAGATGTCGAAATTTTACATACCTAAAAATTCCACCATCTAATGATTGAGATAATATCGTTTTAGATGTATAAACTGTTTTTAAGATTTTACCATTTGAAGTAGAAACAGCTCTTAGATAAATGGTCACTCGATCTTGTCGATATTGTCCAGAAGCGCCCGTTCCAAAATAACGCATACCAGCACCTCCTGTGATAACATTTGCATCATAAGAAATTATTCCTCCTTCCAAAATGACTCCTGCATAAAGTAAAGGTGGTAAGGCCTGCTTGTTATTAAATTGGGTACGACTTGATCGAATTATTTTTCGTTCATTGAGAAGGTTGGCTACATTTTCTCTTTCTATAGGAATAAACCAACTTGAATTTTCGAGTGCTTTGAGTAGGATACTAGTGGCACCTTGTGTAACAGCGGTGGAGAATCCTGCTCCATTTTCAGATGGTTTGTATTGTCCCGTCTGATCGGTAAATTTATAAACTGCTACTACAATTTTTTCTTTTGGTTCTGGTAAACTTTTTAGAGCAATGGTACTTTGTGTTTCTTCACCAAGTCTGGCTTCTGTAGGTTGGTACGATTGTCTTAATAAGGAACCACAGCTGCTTAACATGGCTAAAGCTATGATTAGAATACTGCTTTTTAATATCGGTTTGTTCATTGATCAACGTTTATAAAATCAAAAAATAATGAACAATCTTTGCATCGGCAGCTATGGCTATTAATTATTCCTCAAAGTAGGAAAAGCCATTGCTCGTGCAATAGATAGTTATTATTATGGATGATCTTGAATGTGAATTTATATAAGGGGGGAAACTCTTTAATTGTATGTTTGCTGAGTACAAAAGTAATTATAAATTTAATCTAAGTCAATGATTATTAGTGAATTACTTTATTTTTTTTGAAAAACATCAGTAAAAGGGGACAAAGATCTGGGTGACATCACCAACGGAGCTATCAAAAATATTAATAGATAACCCATCTAGGGTAGACGTTACATCTATTTGAAAATTACCTATCGAATAGGTGCCATCTTCTAATCCATCATCTCCGAACTGATTATAAACTAATTCTCTAGATAACTGACTGAGTAACTGACGGTTTAGACTTTCTGTAAAATCATCAAGTGTACTTCCTTGGTTATTTAGTTTTGACTCATCAACTGTAACATCTTGAGCTTCGGCAGAACTTAATAACCATTGGTAGTTAAATGTATCCCCGCCAAAGGCAGGGTTTTTCGGTTTATATACCAAGTCCTGCGCAAAGGCATCAGATAGGAAAAATAGTAATAGGAATAAAAAGTAATATTCTTTTTTCATAATGGTAGTTTTAAATCATTAAAATTAGATTAGGAAACAGTAAAAGCAGCTAGATAGCATACTGTATTTTACTCATCTCTAATCAACAATTAAAAAATTCCAGACCCTTTTTGGTCTTCGTTAATAAGCTGTTTATTTAATGCTTCAGAATTTCGAAGCTGTTGTTGAATAATTCGAACAGATTGCTCTGCGGTAGCTTTTATCAAATCATTTCGTGGTTGTAAAAATCGTTGAACAACATCTTTGTCGTTGATTTTAACAAGCAAACGAGTAATTCGACCACGAGCAGGAAGTTCTTTAATTGTAATGGTGTAGTTTTTAGCACCTTTAGGTGGTGACCAACTATTATAAAAATAGTTGTAAAAATCTCTGCCTACTTTTGTACGAGTGGCATTGATAATAAAACCATCTAATTCTAAATCTTCACTTTTGGTTTCTTTTTGTTTAGTATTATTTTGAGACTGTGGTTTTGCTTTTTTTAGTTGGGTAACTAAATTTCCCTTTGTATAAGAATCTTGTGCGATCAATTTATCTCCGTCGCGAACTTCTAGAGAAATTTTCAAATAATCATCTACACTAAGATTTAGGTTAGTTTCTGATAAGACGACCTCTTGTTGCTTGGGTGCTTTAAATTTGTTTCCTTGATTGGTATCTGATTGTCCTTTGTTTCCAATACGTTGTACGACCAATTGATAAGAAAGGTCCATATCATTCATACTTTGATTGATAAATACACCTTTAATATTGATTAGTGTACCATTTTCTTCAAGTACTATTTTAGCAGTCAAAGAATCTAGTGTACTACCGATAGCCTGTTGTGGATTGGCAACAACAAACAAACAAATAAAAACGAAGAAACTGAGTGATTGTATATTCATTAAAATCTGTTTTTGGAAAAAGTTTAAAAATCCCAATGCTGCCAAGAAAGGTTGACAGCATTGGGAAATTTAGTTGACTATGAAGCTATAAAGAATAAAATCAATAGTCAGATTGAGTAATAATCAACTGAAGACCATTGCCAATTTGATTAATTTTAAAATCTTTGGCTTGTACACCTTCTTGGATATGAATAATTTCGTTTTCATTTCCTTGTTGAAGGAACTCAATATTCACTTCATTAGTACTCGTCAATTTCTGTATAATAGAATTAGCATCGCCATTTTGAATGACAGCAGAATTATTATCAGAACCTTCAATCACTAATTCGTATGTATTCGCATTTCCATTTTGGATAAGAACGATTTTGTTTTCGCCACCATCCTGAAAAATACGAGCAACATTAAAATCACCAGATTGAAGCACTTCAGTAAGATTAAGTTGTTCAATACCTGCTTGCGATTGCACAAGGTCAACTTCATTGTCATCACCTACCTGTTTGATGAAAGCTTCGTTTCCATTTAAATTGTCGGTTTGATTCAACAATTCGCTAGGTTGCAATAGTACATCAGCTTCAGATAAGTTTTGACCGAAAGTAGTAGTAAAGAACATTAATCCTAAACATACAGTAATCAAAGACTTAAAAGCTCTCATGTTATTATCATTTTAGAAGGGAGCTATTAGTTGACTAAGAGCTTCACCTCCATTCGAAAAGGTGTGAGAAGAGCGATGCCCTTCTCTACACATATTAAGGGTTTGATAATAACCTTTTTTATTGATCGCTTTGAGTAACAGTAGCTGCATTATTATTACCTAATTGGTTAATAATACTGTTATTTGCTTGACCAGTTTGAGAGTTGATACCAGAGTTGTTGTTACCTGTTTGGATAATAGAACTTGCATTTTCAAGACCATCTTGAGTTAATACAGCAGAGTTCAAGTCTCCAGTTTGCTCAAATAAAATTTCACCAGCACCACCAGCGTAGTTGTTACTACCATTTTGATCAGCATCAATTGTATTTCCGCTACCTTCTTGGCGAGCTCCTAAGTTATTAGAAGTACCAATTTGGTTAGCATTAAGTGCAGAACCAGATCCGATTTGATCAGCAACAACTGTGTTATTTTCACCATCTTGAGATTGGTTAGAAAGGTTATCGTTACCAACTTGCTGAGTGAATAAAGAGTTTCCTCCAATACCAGCTTGAGTTTGAACAGTTTGGTTACCATCACCTTCTTGAATAGAAGTTGCATTACTACTTTCAGAATCTAATTCTTGTCTAGTAACGTTTTGGTTACCAGCTTGAGAGATTGTTGCGTTGTTGTTTGCTTCGCTAATCAAACTTACACCACTGTTTAGGTCTCCATCTTGAGTAAGAGATACTACATTATTACCTCCTGCTACTTGAACTTCACCAACGTTACTTTGACCATTTTGGCTAACATTAACATCGTTGTTATCATTGTCTTGAGTAACAAGTGATGTGTTTAATCCTCCTACTTGAGTAACTTCAGCTTTGTTTGAATCCCCTGTTTGGAAAACATTACTAATATTGTTTTGAGCACATAGCATGCCTACGCTAAATACTAATGCAAGAGAAAGTGTTAATTTTTTCATGGATGTATTCTTTTTTAGTTTAAAAATTGATTTATAAATTATAAGGAATAAAATAAAAATTCTTTGTTTTCAACAGGGGGGTATTGGGCAAAATATTAGGGGAGTTTTTAAGTATTTGACAGTAGTTCCCGTTACTATCTTGCTAAAAATATATCTAATATTTGAAAATATTATTTTGCCTAATTGTTCCAATAAGTAGTTGGAAATTAGAGTAAAATTTGGTTGAGGAAAATCTTGTAGGTGGGGGGAACCAGAGATATGCAAATATATCTGTTGTATTAGACTTGTCCTATACGTAAAAACCCGTAATTTTCTCTACGTCAAAATACTTACCTTTTTGGGGTTATTTTTGTGCAAATGAAAAATAGTGTTTGACTAAACCTACAGTACCTTTCACTTTTAATTTATGTATTAAATTTCTTTTATGTGTTTCAACAGTGCGATGACTGATATACAATTTCTCCGCTATTTCCTTATTAGAAAATTCATCTGCCACAAATTTCAATATTTCAAATTCACGATCTGTTAAACGTATTTCTTTTTTTGTTTTATTTGAAGATTTACGAGCTATCAGCTTATTAGAAACAGCTTCGCAAAAATAACTACCGCCTTTTGCCAATGACTTGATGGCTAAAACTATTTCATCGCAATCAGCATTTTTCAATACACAACCTTCAACTCCTTCTTCAATCAATCGTATATTGATGTCAGCATCTTCTTTTGCCAACAATAAGACCTTAGCTTTGATCTCTTTTATTTCATTAATGAATAAAATCTCACGATCGACTAATAGATTGCTATCCACAATTATTACATCGGGTTGATGTAATGAAACCTGTTTTAACAAGTTTTTTTGATTAAATACCTTAGCCGATATTTCAACATTTCCTACAGACTCCAACATTGTCTCAAGCCCCAAGAGATACACAGGAGATGCTCCAGTTATTATTAACTTAATCTTATTCATAATATGATTTAGTCAAACAAACTTAAAGTTTGCTCATAATTTACAAAAGGGTGTAGGATATCTAAATTGTATTTTTTTCTAATTATTGAAGTTGTGCAACTTCTATAATTGAATTTGTAACTTTAATGAATAGTAACAAGCAGTTATAAAATCTAATCTAATAAATCTA
>JAHDIP010000096.1:17567-21461 GCA_020630735.1 Saprospiraceae bacterium
TTGTAACTTTAATGAATAGTAACAAGCAGTTATAAAATCTAATCTAATAAATCTATTTTCGGGGAGAATCTGCCAATTACCTAATCTTGTATTGGAGTTGAATTTGTATGGTGTAGAAATGCAGGTATAAAATTATTAAATAATCGACACTAAAGCTAATTAGTACGCATCAGATTTTTGGGTATTTATTCTATAAAAAAATAAATGAATACATAAAACACTGAATAATAGACTTATAAATGCCTTAAATTATTGAGTAGGCAAATTTTTCAAGATAAGTTCAAGCGTTTTTGTCTTTAAAGCGGCATTTAGCCCTACAGGTAGTGTACATTGGTTTGGAATATGTCCGAAAGGAAAACCAAAAACTAATGGAATATCTAAATTGCCTAAGCGGTCTTGGATCGTCTCTTTAAGTGATAATGAATATCCTTTTTCTGGTGCTTTGCAATTTTTAAACACGCCTAAAACAAGTGCCGCAGCTTTTGCCAAATCAGTTGCCTGAAGAAGTTGAGTAAGCATTCTATCTATGCTATAAGGTTTTTCACCTATATCTTCAATAAATACAATTTTATTTTTGAATGTAGGAAGATACTTCGTACCAACCATTGCTGCTAATAATGAAAGATTACCTCCAACTAATTTACCTTCTGCACTACCCTCTACCAATACTTGTGTATGGTAATCGGTATCTTCTTTTTTTTGATTAACGATTGATAAAGGGATACTATATTCTTTTTGTGAAGACATTATAATAGCTTTAATTTGCTCAACGGTATAGGGTGTAAACTCTGATACTGCTGCTGGTCCATGAAAACCAATAAGCCCTGTTTTTTGGTATATTGCTAATAGTAATGCTGTCACATCGCTGTAACCGATTATTACTTTTGGATTTTTCTTTATCAATCCATAATTGATATGTGGCAATAATCGGGTACAACCATAGCCACCACGCAAACACCAGATGCCATCTACTTCTTTATCCATAAACATTTGATGTAAATCATCTAAGCGATCTTGATCTGTTCCTGCTAGATAACCGTTTACTAACCTTGAACGCTTTGTATATTTCACTTCAAATCCTAAAGACTTCATGTTTTCAATTGCTTTTTCGTATCGCTCTGGCGGAATAGGACTTCCAGGAGCTATCAATCCTATTGTATTTCCTTCTTTAAGTGCTTTTGCTTTCCGTTCCTCCATTGGGTTTAATATATCTGAAAAAGTTAGTGCTGGTAAAGATAAACCTAGTATTATATTTTTATTAAATTTTCGTCTATTCATTTTTTAAGAGATGATATAAGTAAGTGTTTGGACTAAAGGTAAACAACTTTTTTCTTGTTTTACAACATAGAAGAATCACAACTTTTTCAAGGTTGAATATTTTTATTAATAGGACTAGCGATAGAAAATATAAAAACCGTATTAATTCGTTTTTCATCCTTAGTACATTTTCGACAAGCCAAGGAGGATTCTCTCAAAAAATGCCTCGCTACCTCTAAAAATAGCCTTAATCAAAACACGAAAGAATTTAATTTACAATGTACTTAGCATTTTTAACAATACGTACTCAATATACTATATTAATTTTCTAAACGATTATTTTACATATGTAATAAGTATACGGAACTTATTTTTCGGCCATACTAATCAAAAAAATCAAGATAAAACATTCGAAAACCCTTGAACAGAAAGAACCACAGCGGATATATAAAATGTCGTCTCTCCAATGCTTTTGTCATCTTTAAAACATTTATAGAAAATTTATGTTATTTTTTCATATAAATTATTAATTTTATATCTCCTTACTCTAATCATACCAATAAAACATATTTTTTTCATAACGAATGAGACCCTAAACTTCATTCCAAAAATCTACATTCACATGACTTATACCCAATTAAAAGGTACACTACTTTTAGTGTTGATAACTGGTTTATTCGACATAAACGCTCAAAATAATAGCCTTGAGCTATTTACACTACAACCAGTTAAAGAAGACATTGAAAACAATTATGTAAGAAACGCTACTTACCTAGAACTTGATCAAGTATTAACAGCAGACTTATTTGCCTCTAAAACGACTTCATTAGAATTAGTTATTCCGATAAATGAAAATGAGGTAATGACCTTAGACCTTTCGCCGAATAAGGTATTGGTTGACAATTTCATTGTACGTAATTCAGAACGCAATGAAGTAGTCGATTATACACCTGGTTTATATTTCAAGGGAACAGTTAATGATGATCCGAAATCTATCGCTGCCATCAGTATTTTTGAAGACCATATAGTAGGTATGCTGACCTATCAGGAACAGACCTACGTATTGGGACATTTAGATCAGGATCGCTACCCTATTGGTCGTGATTATATTTTTTACAAAGAAAATGACTTAATTATTCAAAATGAATTTCAATGTGCTAGCGATATTGTTCCGAGACTTATAAAAGATATTAAAGAATATACCGATTCTGCAGATAGAAGTGTCGGCGCTGATAATTGTGTGAATGTTTATTTTGAAACAGAACTAGACGTTTTTCAAAGTAAAGGAACGGTGGCAAATGTAACGAACTATGTTACTGGCTTTTATAATATTGTTACTCAGCTTTATGCTAACGAAAATATTAATACTGCAATCTCTGAAATATTTGTATGGACAACTACTGACCCTTTTAATAATAATGATGCTTTTACTGCTTTAAATGATTTTGGTGAATATCGTCAGAATAATTTCAATGGAGATATTGCTCACCTAATTACAACTACCAATAATAATAATGGTGGTATTGCTTGGTTAGGTATTTTATGTCAAAACTATTATTACTGGGCAGAAATGGATTATCATGTAGGTCCTTATGCATATACAAACATCTTCAATACCTATGCTAATTTCCCTACTTATTCTTGGACGGTTGGTGCAATTACACATGAAATGGGACATAATCTTGGCTCTCCGCATACACATTCTTGTGATTGGCCTGGGGGACCTATTGATAATTGCGCACCAGTAGAAGGCAATTGTTCAGAAGGACCACCTCCTTCTAATGGTGGAACAATCATGAGTTATTGCCATGCTACTGCTTTTGGTATTAATCTTAATAATGGATTTGGAACACTACCTGGTGATCTTGTTAGAAGTGAAGTTTATAATGCTAATTGCTTAAGTCCTTGCAGTACTGTCGCTTCATGTGATCCTCCTACCAATATCGCAGCTGAAGTTATTAGTGGGAATGTGGCTCGACTTAGTTGGGATGCCGCTACTGATGCTGAACGTTATCGCATTCGTTACCGAGTTGGAAGTACAGGTACTTGGGTAGAAAGACTGACTGCTGCAGATGAGACTTTCCGTTTTTTAAATGCATTAAATAGAAATACGACTTATCAGTATCAAGTAAAAACCTTATGTGCTGCTAATAACTCTGCATGGTCTTCTACTTTTTCGTTTACGACAAGTTCTGATCTTTGTGATTTTCCTGAGTCTGCAAGTACGACTACTCAAAGTACAAGCGCAACCGCTACTTGGCCTACAGATGCTGGTGATGTAAAATGGAAAATTCAGTATAAGAGAACAGGGGTAAGTTGGACACAAGTAACTGTAAACAATAGTTCATATACAATGACTGGCTTATCTTCTAATACTTTGTATAAATACAAATTAAAAACAAAATGTGCTATTGGCTGGACCAACTGGGGAGCAAAGTTTGAATTTACAACAAATGCTTCATTCGGAGGAACATCAGAATTCTCTACATCAAATTCTGCTATTCGAATATTCCCAGTACCTACTCAAGATCAATTGAATCTTGACTTTGGTAGTCTTGAAATTGAACAATTAAATGTATTTGATGTAAATGGTAATCGAGTTTTTTCTACGAACACATCTAGCCAACAAATTAATAC
>JAHDIP010000097.1 GCA_020630735.1 Saprospiraceae bacterium
AGAAACGCCCGCAATCTAATCCCCATAGGGATTACAGGTGAGGACGTGACGATGGGTGAAGAAAAAAGACACTTTTTTAGCCATACAAAATTATTTGAGATAAACTCTATTAGTAGTCTTTAAGAAATGATCGCCAAAATAAGAACGATTGAAATCCCATATTCGTTACTATAGAGCTGAACTTAAAAGATTCAAATAACCTCAGGCCAAAGATCTGCTAAAACCTATGTCAAAAATATCTGTACAAATCCGTGTTATATCCATATAGAAGATCCGCGCAAATCTGCCTTTCAAATCCGCCCTAATCCGCGTCTACCAGAAACGCCTTAAATTTTACCTCTACAACAATCGGGTCTGTGTTCGCCACAATATCAATCGTCTTTAAGTTTTCGCCGAGTGCTTCTTTCGTACTATCAAAAGTTGCTTTGATTTCACCTTTACCACCAGGTTTTATAATTTGCCCCTCTGGCCATTCGAGTGTTGTACAATCACAAGCAGAAACAATTTCGATATTCAAATCTGTATCGCCTGTATTGGTAAATTTGTAGATAAAACTTTTGGTCTCTCCTTTTTTCATCTTACCAAAGTCGTGTAAAGATTTTTCAAAAGTCATTACAGGATGTCCTACACCATTATAAACGATCCCCGAATCATTAGGAGACGTTTGTATCTTTTTTGTAGGATGGCAAGCCAATAGGAGTGAAGCCATTGTTAAACAGCAAAAAAATAGATGCTTCATAAATTAGGACTTAGTACCGTTTACGCTTTCTTAATTCTGCTAATAGATCAATATCCTGTTCATTTTTGACAAGTGCAGAAGCGTGAGGAGGCATTTCTTTAGTTAAATCAATATCGCTCAAATCACCCGATTGAATTTTTTCCATCAACAATAATTTTAACCAATCAATCAATTCACTAGTCGAAGGTTTCTTTTTAAAACCACGTACATTTCGGACACCATAAAATAAGCGCATCGCTTGATCTACCAAATCTTGTTGGATATCAGGGAAGTGCACATCGACTATTCGTTGCATAGTATCTTGTTCAGGAAAACGGATATAGTGAAACAAACATCGTCGAAGAAAAGCATCAGGCAATTCTTTTTCATTGTTAGAGGTAATGATGACGATAGGGCGTTTTTTTGCTTTGATTGTTTTTTGCAATTCGTAGCAATAAAACTCCATTTTATCCAACTCCAGCAACAAGTCATTAGGAAATTCAATATCTGCCTTATCTATTTCATCAATCAACAAAACAACCGATTCATCTGCATCGAATGCTTCCCATAATTTTCCTTTTTTGATATAATTTTCAATGTCGATTACTTTATCTGAGCCCAACTGAGAATCTCGTAGACGAGAGACAGCATCGTATTCATACAAACCTTGCTGAGCAGTAGTTGTTGATTTGATATGCCAAGTAATAATTTTTTTTCCTAAAGCTGTAGCGATCTCATGAGCCAAGAGAGTTTTGCCTGTTCCTGGTTCACCTTTTACGATTAGGGGCTTTTCAAGATGTACGGCTGCATTGACAGCAATCTGTAATTCTTGTGTAGCAACATAGGTATCTGTACCTTTGAAACGCATATTTTAATATTTTTTACAAAAATAGGAAAAAAGATGGACACCTCATTTTCTGTAATCGACTCTATTTTGCAAGCAGCACTGGTGCAAAGCACTTTTGAATGGTTAGCGCTCATTTTTAGTATCATCTATGTCGTCTTGGCTGCCAAAGAAAATATTTGGTGTTGGGGCTTTGGTTTGATTGGTACCTTTTTTTCGCTTTTGGTTTATTTTAAGGTGCAGTTGTATTCTGATATGACCTTACAGATATTTTATATCATTATGTCTATTTATGGTTTTATTTCATGGAAAAAGGGTAGGAGTGTAGCAATTACAAATGATATCTTAGATTCCTCATTTGATGATAAAGGAGAATTGGCAATAACGACACTTTCTGTCGAAAAACACGTAGGACTTATTATAGGTGGATGTTTATTGGCTTTTGTATTAGGGTATTTATGGTCGTTTGCAGGGGCTGCTTTACCTTATATTGATGGCTTGACGACCTCTTTTAGCATTATTGCTACCTTTATGGTGACACGCAAAATACTAGAAAACTGGATATATTGGATTGTGATTGACTTTGCCTGTATCTTCATTTATATCAATCGAGAAATCTACTTATTCTCCTTTCTCTTTTTAGTCTACTGCATCATTGCCATTTTTGGTTACTTTAACTGGCAACAACAACTATCAAAGTCTAAATTTTCAGAGAAAACTGCCTAAAATATCACATTTATTTAGATGAAATCTAAATAGTGCTTACTCTCTAAAATTGCTTGATAGTCAATAACATTTAAACAAAACCTTTTATATCTTTGCGGGAATTTTAGAGCCTAAATTATTCGAAAGGTAATAGGCATTTATATTATAAACAAAACGTCGACATTTTGAAAAACGGAACGACAAAAGCAATATTTTTCGCTTTCTTTCTGCTTACCAGCTTCCCCATGTTCGCTTCATCAGCGAGTGGCAGTTCATCTAACTTTTTCTTGATGGGTTTAATACTAGTAGCAGCTATTATATTATTAGCAGCAGTTTCACTAGTTGGAGAAAGCCTTTTGGGAATAGAAGCAAAGCAAACAGGAGCAGATAAAAGCGGAAACAATTATTCAATTTTCCCGAGCTTTGCTACTAATTCAACAGGAGCTGATTTACCAGAATTTGCAAGCAAAGGTACTTCAACAGTCCTCAAAAAAGGATTTGACATTATGCTCGAAGGAGATGCAGCTAAAGAATTGGTTGAACTCCCTTCTTCCACCTTTGCAGTCCAACCTCCTAACTTTTTGGGTATTTCCCCAATTCCTAAAGTAGAAGTTGTTGCTGGCGATGAAGTAAAAGCTGGTGATATCATCTTTTATGACAAAAAACGACCTGAAGTAAAATATGTAGCCCCTGTAAGCGGTGAAGTCGTTGCTGTCAATAGAGGTGCTAAACGTTCAATTGCTGAAGTGGTGATTTTGGGAGATAAAGAAATGAAATATCGCACTTACGAGGCATTTGATTTTGCAACTGCTTCTCGTGAAGATTTGGTCAACTACTTAGCTAGTAGTGGAGTATGGCCAATGATTCGTCAGCGACCTTATGATGTTGTTCCTAATTTGGATGATATCCCTAAAAATATTTTCATCTCAACTTTTGATACAGCTCCATTAGCACCCGACTTAAACTTTGTTGTACAGGGACGTGAAGTCGCTTTCCAGAAAGGTTTAGATGTTTTGAATAAACTGACTGAAGGTAAAGTCCATTTAGGACTTAATGGAAAAGAGAAACCTGCGGCGGCATTTATAGATGCTCAAGGTGTCGAGTTAAACTGGTTCTCAGGTCCTCACCCTGCTGGAAATGTAGGTGTCCAGATACACCATACCGATCCTATCAATGCAGGTGATAAGGTTTGGGTATTAGGTGTACAAGAAGTAATTACGCTGGGTGCCTTATTTACAGAAGGGCGTTTCAATGCAGAACGTGTTGTTGCGTTAACTGGTGCAGAACTAAAGAAGCCTACTTACGTAAAAACATATCTTGGTGCTAATATCGAAAATTTCGTAAAAGATAATTTAACAAATGACCATGTGCGAATCGTTGCTGGAGATGTTTTATCAGGAAAGCAAAAAACAGCACAAGGCTTTTTAGATTTTTATACTGATCAAATTACTGTTTTAGAAGAAGGTGATGAATACGAAATGTTTGGATGGTTGGTTCCTACATCATCTAAACCAAGTGTATCTAATACTTTCCCTACTTCAGCTCTTTTTCCAGATATCAAATACAAAGCGAACACTAACACTCGTGGAGAGCGTAGAGCATTCGTTGTAACTGGTCAATACGAAAAAGTGTTACCAATGGATATTTATCCACAGCATTTGATGAAGGCGATCATGGCAAACGACTTTGAACGTATGGAAGGTTTAGGTCTTTACGAACTAAGCGAGGAAGATTTAGCATTGTGCGAATTTACGTGTACGTCAAAAATGCCACTTCAAAAAATCTTGCGTGAAGGTCTTAATACAATGAGAGATCAAGGGTAAATAGTTGTTGTTTCTGGAAAACCAATTAAAAAAAAGAATTAAATAGAATAAATGGCACTTTTAGATTTTTTAAAAAAAATAGAGCCGGATAAGAAGAAATCTCCTTTTCTTCATACGCTTTATGATGGCTTCTTTACATTTGCCTATACGCCTAATACGGTTACTAGCGACGGAGTACATATCCGTGATGGTATGGACTTGAAACGTACGATGGTAATGGTGGTTTTAGCAATGCAACTTTGCTATATATTTGGTAGTTACAATATCGGACACCAACACTTTGTAGCAATTGGTGAAAACACTGGACTTTTAGAAGGCTTTTTACTTAAAATCGTATATGGTTTGGTGAAAATTCTTCCGATCTTCTTAGTGACGCATATCGTCGGACTAGGAATAGAATTCTTTTATGCTGCCAAAAAAGGGCATGCTATTGAGGAAGGATTCTTGGTTTCAGGTGCGCTGATTCCACTTATTATGCCCCCAGATATTCCTTTATGGATTCTAGCACTTTCAGTAACCTTTGCTGTTATTATTGGTAAAGAAGCATTTGGTGGTACAGGAATGAATATTTTGAATATTGCGCTCTTGGCACGTGTATTTGTCTTCTTTGCTTATCCGACCACGATTTCAGGTGATGAAGTTTGGGTAGCAGGTTTAGAAGCTTGTTCAGGAGGAGCAGCAGTAGATTATGGATTTATCGAAACAAGCATTATCAACCCACTATTTGGTTGGCTCGGTATGTCGGGTTTCAATGAAGCCGCCACGGTCGTCGATGGATATACAGGTGCGACACCTTTGGGCTTGGCTTCTAAAGGAGGATGGGATGCTGTAACCGCTGTTTATTCTACTGATCAAATGTGGTGGGGAGCAATTCCTGGATCTATCGGTGAAACCTGTAAGCCATTTATTATTGCTGGAGCATTATTATTAGTAACTATCGGTATCGCAAGTTGGAGAGTAATGTTGAGTATGTTAATGGGTGCCGCTTTCATGGCTTTTGCTTTAAATCTTTGGGGCGCAACTCCATTTATGGAAGTTCCTTGGATGTATCAATTTTATATGGGTAGCTTTTTCTTTGCTATGGCATTTATGGCTACCGACCCCGTAACGGCTGCTTCTACCAATACTGGTAAGTGGATTTACGGTTTTCTTATCGGTATGGTTGGTATGATCGTTCGTGTAATGAACCCAGCCTATCCTGAAGGATGGATGTTGGCGATTCTATTTATGAACGTCTTCGCACCACTTATCGATCATTACGTATTAGAGTCTAACATCAATAAAAGATTAAAACGTGCATAGTACAGGTTATATCATTCGGTTTACATTAATAATGACCACAATCGTTGCCATCATTTTGGCTGGTCTATTCTCTGTGTTAAAAGGCATTCATTCTGAAAATGAAGCCATTTTTAACAAACGAGCAATCTTAAAAGCTTTAGGTGATAACCTTGGTCAAAAGGTAGATGATTTATCTGATGAACAGGTAACCACTATTTTTAAAGATCAGGTTCAACAATTTTCTTTAAATATGTCTGGTGAAGTACAAGAGAATATCTTGGCTGAAAAAATTGACATGAAAAAAGAAAAGAAAAAGCCAGAAGCTGATCGTACACTTCCATTATTCGTTTTTGAAAAAGAAGGACAAAAGTACTACATCATTTCTGTTCGTGGTAATGGTCTTTGGGATGAAATTTGGGGAAATATTGCCCTAAAATCTGATATGAATACTATTGCTGGAGTTTCCTTTGATCATCAGGGTGAAACGCCAGGACTAGGTGCAGAGATTAAAGATAATCCTACATTTCCTAGTCAATTTAAGGATACAAAAATTTACGATGATGCTGGAGTTTACCGTTCTATTACGGTTCGTAAAGGAGGTCGTAAAAATAAAATTCATGAAGTCGATGGTATCTCTGGAGCAACGGTTACAGCTGATGGTGTAACGGAAATGCTTATTCGTGGTATAAAGTACTACGAACCTTATTTTAATAAAATAAAGAAGACTTCAAAAATTGGAATGAATTAGACCTCAGGTCATTTAGAATTGGGTCTTTATCAATTTAGATTATAACTTTTTATAAGGAAATATATTATGGCTGAATCAACAGTTCAAACAGTACAAGAAAAAGAACCCTTATTTGGGAAAAAGGAACGTAAGTTAATTACAGATCCATTGAATGACAATAATCCGATTACTGTTCAAGTATTGGGTATTTGTTCGGCATTGGCTGTAACGACATTAGTTGCTAAGGCATTAGTAATGTCTATTGCGGTGGTCTTTGTATGTGGTTTTGCGAGTTTATTTACTTCACTTCTTCGTAATTCTATTCCAAAGCAAGTACGTATGATTGTACAACTTGTCATTATTGCAACATTAGTAACGATTGTTGAGCTTACACTAAAAGCAGTCAACTATCCGATCTATAAAGAACTTTCCGTTTTCATTGGTTTGATTATTACCAACTGTATCGTAATGGGACGTTTGGAAGCCTTCTCAATGGCAAACAAACCTTGGCGTTCATTCCTTGATGGATTGGGCAATGGTTTAGGTTATGGTGCGATCTTAATTATTGTAGCAGTTATCCGTGAAATTTTTGGTAAAGGTAGTTTGATGGGCATTGGTTTAATCGGTGCAGGTGATAACTACTTCATCAATACATTAGCAGAAGGTAGTTGGTTTGCATGGTATATGCCAAACAACTTAATGGTACTACCTGCATCTGCCTTATTTGTTATTGGTGTATTGATTTGGATACAACGTAGCTGGAATACCAAGCTTGTTGATATATCCTAAACATCGTTGTTGAGCAATTTTTTTGAAAAATAATTCAAATTAGAAAAATGGAACTCTTTAATATATTTTTAAAAGCAGCTTTTGTCGAAAATTTGGTCTTGGCCTATTTCTTAGGAATGTGTTCTTTCCTTGCCGTATCGAAAACAGTAAAAACTGCTTTTGGTCTTGGTCTTGCCGTTATTTTCGTATTAGGTATTACCATGCCGATCAACTGGCTTATCACTGAATATTTGTTGAGTGAAACTGGAATTTTCGGAATGGACTTAACCTTTTTGCGTTTAATATTGTTTATAGCAGTAATTGCATCAATGGTACAGTTGGTAGAAATGATAATCGAAAAAGTATCACCAGCTCTTTATACCTCATTAGGTATCTTTTTACCATTGATTACAGTAAACTGCGCCATCTTAGGTGGTTCATTATTCATGGTTTCTCGTGAATATAGCTTCGGTGAGTCTGTAGCCTTTGGTCTTGGTGGTGGATTTGGATGGTTTTTAGCGATTATCGCTATTGCTGCTATTCGTGAAAAAATCCGTTACTCTGCCGTACCTCCAGGTCTTCGTGGTTTAGGTATGGCTTTTATCCTTACTGGATTAATGGGTTTAGCTTTTATGAGCTTAATGGGAATTGACCCTGCTGCTCTTATGGGAACAAAATAATTTCGAAATAATAATATCAACGAAATGATACTTCTTTTTGATGTAATGCCAATTATCTGGGCAATTGTGGTCTTTAGTGCCGTTATTCTTGCTCTAGCGATGATGCTAATTTTTGCAAGAAAACGCCTAGTACCTCAAGGTGATGTAAAAATCATTGTGAATGGAGACGAAGATAAACCACTTATCGTAAAACCTGGTTCTACTTTATTGGGTGCTTTATCTGATACCAATATTTTTCTTCCTTCTGCATGTGGAGGTGGTGGTACTTGTGCCATGTGTGAATGTCATGTAGACGAAGGCGGTGGAGATGTACTTCCTACTGAGTTGAACCACTTGACTCGTAAAGAAGCCGCTGAAAATAAGCGTTTGGCTTGCCAAGTTAAAGTACGTGAAGATATGCGCATTCGTATTCCTGAAGAAATCTTCGGTATCAAAAAATGGGAATGTACTGTAGCATCAAATGATAATGTAGCAACATTCATTAAGGAGTTTGTAGTAAAACTTCCAGCAGGTGAAGAACTAGATTTTGAATCTGGTGGTTATGTACAAATTGATGTACCTGTAATTGAAGTTGATTATAGTAAGGATATTGATGTACAAAAAGAATACCACCCAGATTGGGATAAATTCGGATTGTGGTCGTTGAAAATGAAAAACGATGAAGAACAATTCCGTGCCTACTCGATGGCAAATCACCCAGCGGAAGGAGATATCGTAATGTTGAACATTCGTATTGCTACACCGCCTTGGGATAGAGCTAAAAATGCTTGGATGGATGTAAATCCTGGTGTTTGTTCTTCCTATGTCTTCTCTCGTAAAGTTGGGGACAAGGTGACCATCTCTGGTCCTTATGGTGAATTCTTCATCAAACCAACTAAGAAAGAAATGGTATACATCGGTGGTGGTGCTGGTATGGCGCCATTACGTTCTCATATCTTCCACTTGTTCCATACGCTAAAGACAACAGATCGTAAAGTATCGTTCTGGTATGGTGGTCGTACAAGAAGAGAATTATTCTACATCGATGAATTTAGACAAATCGAGAAAGATTTTCCAAACTTCAAGTTTTATGTTGCATTAGATAATCCGCTTCCTGAAGATAATTGGGTAGTCAAAGAAAATATTGATGCCGAGGGAGATGGATTTAAAGGATACATTATGTCTGAATGCTACGAACAATACCTTAAAAATCATCCAGAACCAGAAGAAATTGAATACTATTTCTGTGGACCTCCAATGATGAACGCTTCTGTAATCAAATCGTTAGACGAACTTGGTGTACCAGAAGAAAACATTGCATTTGATGATTTTGGTGGATAATTTTAAATAAAACAATCTACATAGAAAACGGCTCTGGCATATTCGCGAGAGCCGTTTTTGTTTTTTAAATGATAATAGAACTAAAAAATCAATTCTTTTGTTGGTAAGCCGTATATTCGCAGGACACGGGTTTTAGAGAACGGATTTATGCGGATTATTCTTGATTCGGGCTAGCAAGTTAGCGTTTACTGCTTTCTTTTTTATTTTTAAAATATAAAACTAATAAAAAAGAGTAATCCGTGTTAATCCGTTCCACAATCTGCGATAATCCGCGTCTTAAAATAATATAATATGAACGATACAAAAAAATACTTAATAACCTCAGCCTTACCTTATGCAAACGGAGCCTTACACTTGGGGCACTTAGCGGGTGCTTATTTACCTGCAGATATCTATGTGCGTTACTTACGCTTGTTGGGTAAAGATGTTGTCTTTGTTTGTGGGTCTGATGAGCACGGAGCAGCGATTACGATACGATCTAAAAAAGAAGGTATTCCACCTCAGCAGATCATTGATAAATATCACACTATCAATAAAGAGGCATTTGAACGATTGGGTATTTCTTTTGATATCTACCATCGAACAAGTGAAAAATTGCATCATGAAACAGCTCAAGAATTTTTCAAAACACTCCACGAAAAAGGTGGAGAATTTGAAGAACGCACCAGCGAACAATATTACGATGAAGGCTTTAAGCAATTTTTAGCAGATCGTTATATTGTAGGAGAGTGTCCAAAGTGTCAACATCCAGAAGCTTATGGTGATCAATGCGAAAATTGTGGTTCTGCTTTATCTCCAACAGAATTGGTCAATCCAAAATCTACCCTTAGCGGGAAGACACCAATTTTGAGAGAAACTAAGCATTGGTATTTCAAATTGGATAAACATGGAGAGTGGTTAAAAGATTGGATAGAAAAAGGAGAAGTTGATGGAGAGAAATTACATGAACCGAAATCGTGGAAAAAACACGTTGTCGGACAATGTATGTCTTGGGTAGATGGTGGCTTATTGCCACGTGCCATCACACGTGATTTGGATTGGGGAATTCCTGTTCCTGTAGAAGGTGGCGAAGGAAAAGTATTGTACGTTTGGTTTGATGCACCGATTGGTTACATTTCTGCTACCAAACAATGGGCAAAAGATAATGATAAAAATTGGGAAGATTATTGGAAAGGCGATAATGTGAATTTAGTGCATTTTATAGGAAAGGATAATATTGTATTCCACTGTATTGTTTTTCCATCAATGCTAAAAGCACATGGCGATTATGCCTTGCCAGTAAATGTGCCTGCTAATCAGTTTTTAAATTTTGAAGGACGCAAATTTTCTAAATCAAAAGGTTGGGGAATTGAACAGTTGGAGTATTTGGAAGAATTTAAAGATTTTGATAATAAAGAAGATGCACTGCGTTATGCACTCATTCGTAATATGCCTGAAAATCGAGATAGTGATTTTAAGTGGGATGATTATGTCGATTTTTATGACAAAGAATTAGCAGACAACTTGGGTAATTTTGTGAACCGTGTTATCGTTTTAACAAATAAATATTATGGTGGCAAAGTACCTGAAGTATCGACTGATTTAACAGCACGGTTGAAAGAAATTAATGACTTAGCTCAGAAAATAGGAAAAGAAATTGAAGCTTATAATTTCAAGCCAGCTATTCAAGCGTTCATGGAGTTGTCTACCTATGGTAATACTTATTTGCAAGATACTTCTCCCTGGAAAATTTGGAAAACAGAACCAGATTCGGAAGTAGTGAAAGAGTGTTTATTTGTTTGCCTACAAATAGTCAACTTGCTGAGTATTTACTGCGAGCCATTTATTCCATTTAGTGCAGAGAAGTTCAGACGAATTTTGAATTTGCCTAAAGTACAAAATGGAGATTTAGCAACAGCTTTAACAAAACTAGACGCTGGTGATGTACTATTGCCTTCAGGGCATCAGATTGGAGAACCAGAATTATTATTTGTAAAAATAAACGACCGAAAAGATAGTAGTCGATTAGATATCGTGAATCGTCAGAAAGAAAAATTAGCGGCTGTTTTGGCTGCCGAAGCTGCGGCGGCTCACGAACCAGTAAAGGATGAAATAACATACGACGATTTCACAAAATTAGATATCCGAACAGGAACGATTACTGCAGCAGAAAAAATAAAAAAAGCGGATAAATTGCTAAAGCTTACAGTCGATTTAGGTTTTGAACAACGAACAGTTGTATCAGGTATTGCAAAGCAATTTAAACCTGAAGAAGTCATTGGGCAAGCTATCGTTTTGTTGGCTAATTTGGCACCTCGAAAACTTAAAGGTGTCGAATCTCAAGGCATGATTTTAATGGCTGAAGATAAGGAAGGTAAATTAAGCTTTGTACAACCTCATACCGTTTGGGAAAATGGTCATGTGGTGAAGTAGTAGTGATGATTTTCTTGCTTTTCCATAAATAGATGAATTTTCGATAAGAGACCTAATCTTTAGGGTTTAGCATTGTGCAAAAGATGCTGTTAAAAACGGCGCAATTAGTAGGTCGAAGTTACAAAAGATCGACTAGCGATTTGATCTTTTTGTTTGATTATTCTTTTCACAAGAAAATATCAAAGAACGAGTAATAAGAGTAAACAATGAGCAAAAAACTTAAGCTAGCTATCATAATTATTTCTGCCCTACTAACAATTGGGGTAGCTTATCGGATGTATAGTCTTAATGAAGCCAAATTACTGTGGGGCTATTTGCCATTGGTCTTGTACATTGCTGGATGGACATTTAAGATGACTGTTTTAGATTTTCGTTTTTCTAAGCATCCGAAAAAATACAAATTACTAGGCTTGGCGACGCTAAGTGGAGTGTTACTCACTTTAGGTTTTCCAAATATTCCGCTTACTTTTTTGATGTTTATAGCTTTCATTCCACTATTGATGGTAGAAGATACCATTGATAGAGATCTGGAAGGAATTCAAAAATGGGAGGTTTTCAAATATACTTATCATACTTTTATTGTTTGGAATATATTGACAACCTACTGGGTAACAAATACCTTGTTTATGGCAGGAGTATTTGCAATTGTTGTCAACTCTTTTCTGATGTCAATTCCATTTGTTTTATTTCATTTTACGAAGCAGCACCTGAAGCCGTCTTTAGCTTATGCTGGTCTAGTAGCTTATTGGATTTGCTTTGAGTATCTTCATTTGAATTGGGAATTATCTTGGCCTTGGTTGACGCTCGGAAATAGTTTTGCGGAGTTTCCATCATGGGTGCAGTGGTATGAGTATACAGGGGTGTTTGGAGGAACACTTTGGATTTGGGTAGCGAATGTCTTGGGCTTTTATTTACTACAAAAATATAAAGAGTCAAAAGTATTTATTCGTAAAGAAAGCGTTCAGTTTTTTGCTTGGGTTCTAATTCCCTTATTAGCATCATTAGCTATTTATTTTACCTATGAAGAAAAGGGAAAGCAAATTGAAGTGGCCGTTTTACAACCTAATTTCGAACCACATTATGAAAAATTTGATCAAGTAAGTGAACAAGAACAGTTTGACAAATTTATGAAACTTTCAAAAGCAATTGTGGGAAAGGAAACAGATTATCTTGTCTTTCCAGAAACGAGTTTTAGAGGAGTGAATATCGCTAACATAAAAAAAGATCGCTTCTTAAGGGCTTTTCAAAATATGGTGGATAATCATCCAAAACTAAAAATGGTAATAGGGCTTAGTGCGTATAAAATTTATAAGTCAGGAGAGGAACATTCTCCAGCAGTACGCAAATCAAAAGATACTTATTGGGAAAGTTATAATGCTGCTATTCAATTAGAAAAGGGAGATGGCGAAGTGCCGCTTTATCTAAAGTCTAAATTAGTACCTGGGGCAGAGTTTTTTCCATTCAAAAATTTATTTCCATTTATGAAGCCTTTAGTCGATGGGCTAGGAGGATCAGTAAGTGGATTAGGAATGCAAGAAGAGCGAGAAGCATTTACAAAAGATGGGGTAGGAGTTGGACCAATGGTTTGTTACGAGTCTATCTATGGAGAGTACTCGGCTGGTTACGTTCGGCACGGAGCTAATGTAATTTTTATAGTAACCAATGATGGCTGGTGGGACAACACTGCTGGGCATATTCAACATTTGAAATTTGCCTCTCTTCGAGCTATAGAATATAGAAGGAGTATTGCTCGTTCTGCTAATACAGGTTCGTCTGCTTTTATCAATCAGCGTGGCGATATTTCGCAAGCGACCGCTTATGAAGTTGATGCTGCGATCAAGCAAAAAGTTACATTGAATGAAGGTTTTACTTTCTATGTAAGATGGGGTGATTTGATTGCTCGTATTGCTTGTTTTCTTTCAATTTTATTATTGCTCAATGCTTTTGTGAAGCGTACTACGAATCGTGCATAAAAAAGTGGATGTTGCAATTTTGCAACATCCACTTTTTTAGTTTCACTCAGCGTTTCTTTAGATTATTTCACTCTACTACCTTTAACAGGAAAGGTACCATAAGTTCCAGCGCTTACTGTGCCGTCTAATTTTTTCTCAGTAAAACCAAGATTCATTTTTAGTTTTATACTCTGACCTTGCACATCAGTGTTATAAGAAAACTTAAGATTATTGTTTTCGTTTTTCACATCCTTTACTGCTTTTTTTACACCTTCTTCGCTAGTAATTTCGATATCGTACATTTCTCCTTTTTTAGTCAATACCATATCGCCACCTACTTGCATACCAGGTACTTCGATAGTATACTTCCAAGAACCACCAAGGTCCAAAGGTTTAGCATTTTTATTAACTGATTTTTTAGCTCTTTTCTCCTCCTGAACTTCTTCTTCATTTGGTTTGCGTGGCAGCTTTTCGTCTCGTTGAGAAGTATTCCATACAAAAGCAGCAACGATTGTAGCAGCTTGTTGTAAGTCTTCTTCTACAAGGTGATCCCAGTTGTCCATATTCGAATGGTGTGTTCTAGAGAAGTAAGCCATTGGGTCTTGAATAAATTGAAAACCTGGAATGCCCACAGCATCAAAAGGTAAGTGATCCGTTCCACCTGTATTACTGAAAGTTAATGTCTTAGCATCTAAGTCTTCGAAAGGTTCCAACCATTCTCTGAAGATAGGGTAGACCGCTTGGTTGCCTTGCAGATAAACCCCTCTAATTCTTCCAGTACCATTATCTAAATTATAATAAGCAGATACTTTTTCATTATCAGGTTTGAGCGATTGAGGCGTAAAACCTGATTCGCCAAAGTCGGCATAAAATTCTTCTACATAATTTCTAGAACCGAATAAACCTTGTTCTTCTCCAGTCCAAAGCGCTAATCTTAGAGTACGTCTAGGTTTGATACCCGTTTCTTTTATCGTTTGCAATAATATTCGAGCAGCTTCCATCATTACCGATGATCCAGCGCCATTATCTGTTGCCCCTGTACCTGTATGCCAGGAGTCAAAGTGTGCACCAAAAATAACAACTTCATCTTTCAAATCAGTACCAGGAATTTCTGCAATAATATTATGTTCCATTCCATCAGCATTCGTATAGCTAGATTTTAAGTCTATATTAATTTTGAGTGGAATGCCCTTATTCATCATTCTAAAAATACGGTTGTAATGCTCAACCGAGAGTGTTGCTTGCGGAACTACTTTTTTATCGTTATCTCTCGCACGACCTTCTCCAGTACGGGCACCAGAAACGAAAACAGTACCAAGGTCGCCTTTATAACTTCTATCCAAAACAGCGATAGGTTGTTCTTTTTCGAGCATTGCCCAAATGGCTTTATTTAATTCAAATCGACCAGCACGCATATTTCTTCTTGGTCGAGGTGTAGGTTTTCCAGCCGTAGCCATACCAAATAAGTCTTCTGCTTCGTATCTTTTTCCTTTAGCTTCAAATGGAGGGTCTACATTTCTAATGGTATCCATCAAAACGAATTTACCTTTTAGTTTGCCTTTATATTTTTTAAGGTCTGCCTCACTTTCTACTTGTAAATAAATCACTTCGCCTTCCCCTTTGACGGGAGGAGACCAAGCTTTAGGGTAAGCAACTATAGGCCAATAACTAGGACTAACAGTATGCATTTCGAAATGATCTAATTGCCAACCTCTTCCAAAAGGACCCCATTCGTGTAAATGAACATTAGACATACCCCACTTTTTCAATTCTTTTTGTGCCCATTCGGTAGCTTTATCCAGCATTGGAGAACCAGTAAGACGAGGACCATATACATCGGTAATCCAACTTGCAATTTCCATGACTTGACTTTCTTCTAAGCCATGTTTTTTGATGACATCGATTACTTCTACTTCATCATCTTGGGCTTGAACGCAAAATGCCAGAAGAGAAAACAATAGTAACGTAGTTAATTTTTTCATAGGTATGTTTTAATTTAATAAATACAAAAAAAGGGTGTATTTCAAAAATACACCCTTTTTGGGGGACTGCAAAAGATTTTCCACTTTTGTAATATATCAATGACCTAGAATTTTACCTCATTTTAGGTCTTCTTCTTTTCGATTTACCCATACCACGCATCATACTTCTATTTTTTCCACCTCCTTGGTTCATGTGTTTCATTTGACCACGTTGAGCAAGTGCATCGTCGAATTGTTTGATTTGTGCTTTGACTTGTGGTTGTGAAACCTTAAGTTTTTTAAGCGTACTAACTCTATTTTTAGCAGAATTCCATTTTTGTTTTTGTACATCTATGTTTGCCAATTGCAATTCTACCATAGCCCGTTCATCGTCAGTAGGTAACTCGATTGTTTGAGCTATTTTTAGATATTCTTCAGCAGCATTATTATCTTTTCTATTCATGGCTAAAGTACCTTTCATAATGTAGTAAAAGGCACGATTTGTTTTATACAGCCATTCAGGTTTGTAGGTAAGATTGATGCGTTGTTCAGCTTCATCAAATTTCATTTCTTGAACGAGTTGAGCCGTAGACTGAACAGTGCCTAATAATAAATAACTAGCCAAAAAACCTAAGCCTATTAGGAAGAAAGGGAGTGCATACCAAAAACTATAGATAAATGCTAATATTAGGCCTCCACCTAGGCATAAAGCTATGATTGCAAATTTAACGTATATATTGATTGTAAACATATGTTTGTCTTCTTTTAATGAGGCGCAAAGATACGTAAAAATTAGAAAATATACCTGTTCTATACCTACTGGTATTCGGTTATCGGAGCATCATAGATTGCTATCGTTTGATTTTCAGTAGCTTTAAACGTTTAGCCATCCGAAAACCATTTTTGTTTCAGTATATTCTTTTAAACCTTTTCAGATCTACTGAGTTTGCGATGGTGCTTTAGTTGACCTAATTTTATATTGTAGTACCTATAAAGAAGGGCATAAATGACCATTTCGTGAAATCGAGGATTACCATTGAATATACGATTGCAAAGCATATGAATATAACTACTGAGTAGGCGATGTAATGGAGAAGGAGATTTTCCGACTTCATAGAAACCTAATATTTTTTTGGCAGTATTGGCTACTGCTTTATTTTTAGTGTTCAAGATGCTATAATATTCTTGATATTCCTCACTAATTATTTCATTATTAAGAATAGAGGTTATGATATTTTTTTTATCTCTGTATTTTTTGTCTAATTGTTTTTTTAGCGTCTTATTTAATCCAAATTCTTTTCCGAAATTTTGATAGAGTAAGAAAAGTAATTCTTTCCGTTGTTCTAAGCTATAATCAAAGCTAGTAAGTAAATTGTCAATACTAGAGATACAATATTGCCATTTAAATTCTTCGCCAATATCACCTTCGATACGGCTTAGAAAATCAATAGTGTTTTTACTTTCAGCACAAAACCAAGACTCTGATAGTTCCATCGTTTCTTCACCATATCGTTCAACTTCTCTTTTATAGGTATCGAGCGAAACATTATGTATTAGTCCTTTTTCGATCAACGGATTCAGTAGCTTTATGAACTCGACTTGTAAGGTTCCTACATAGTTTAAGTTGTTTAACAAAATACGAAAACGTATATGGTTATCGGGGTCTTTGTATCTAATAAAAAACCATTTATCAAAATAGGCTTCGTTTTGATATTGTTCTATAAAAGGTTTTATAAACTCTGTAAGCACTATATCACTTGTTTTTTCACCACAATAAATTTTAAAGTACACCCACTTACTACCAGGAGGAAATGTTTGTTTTATTTTGTATGTGGTCGACTGATAAGGAACAGTAAGGGATTTGTATTGTTCGTTAAGGATCGTTCCTATAATTTCGTTGGTATATGGGGCATTATTCTTATCTTTTGTGATAGGAGTAAAAGCAGAAAACAGAAATTCTGTTAACTGTAGCTTCTCTTTCTTTTTGACATGATCCAAAAATGTTTCGACAGAAAGTCTTTTGTCGGTATCTATCAACAATTCATTATCACCTTCAACTAAAATAAATTGTTTAGGAAGTTTATGTTTTTTGCAAAACGCTAAGAAATAAGGCAGCACATCTGTTCTGTTTTTGAGTGCGTCTAAACTAGTTTTTAAATCCTCTTTTTTTATATTCCAAATAGCTCTTCTTAAAATAGTATTTCCAAAACGAATACGAGGCAAGAACGAAAATTTCGTAGCTATATGACTCCAAGAAAACATAACTCCCTTACTGTGTTTGTGGTATTGCATTGCAGAGAGAAAGTGGTAGATTGGCAAAGAAGCTGCTTCAAAATTATGAGCATTACTTAGTCTTGGAATAACTTCTTTTTGATGTTTTTTTGACCAAATACGTATGTGGTTGTCGTTAGGAGAAACTGAAATTTCGAGATCTTCTAGCTCTAGTACTTTATCTGATGCAACACTTGGTTTTGCCAAGTAACAAATTTCATGCTCTAAAAAGGTAGGATGTTTGATAATGTTACCTGTACGAGCCTGAGGTAGATGTATGATTTCAGCTAGTATTTTATCTTGCGTTTTTTCTTGTTCTTTACAAACAATATCTTTTATTAATGCTTCAATTGATGAATTGCCATGTGCAAATCTGCTTAAAAGATTTATTGCACTACTACCGCCACAATATTGTAAATGAAATTGGGGCATCTGGTTTTTATCATATCCGACAAGTGAACCTGTAAAAGAAACACTAGGAGGAAATGGTGCTTTATACTCTTCAGTATCTTGATAAGGCTTATAACTTTTTAAATTAATTTCATGGAGGTTTTGTTTTAATGCATGTTGTGCCAATTGTAATAAAAAACGTTCATGCTTATTCCAAGAGAAAACACTATCAGTATTGTTTGTTTGCAAAGAGTCGATGTTTTCTACTATTGGATTATTAATGGCAGATTTTGCGTTTACAGGAAAGCCAATACCTGATTCAACATCTAAAACATCTAGAATATTTATTTTTCGATCTTCATATCGTTCATAAAACTTTTGAGCAAATTTGGTTAATTGTTTATCATCTTGGAAGGGGAGGAGTTGATTTAAAAAATGTACAGCTTCAATTATTTCTTTCTTTAAAGAATGTTCTAATTGACTAATAGATGAAGATGTTTTATACGTATTTGTTTGGAATAATTTACTTACATCAAAAGGGTGATCAAATGCATGGATTTGTGCTATTATTTTGTCATAATCTTCTTTGCGATTGAACCTGTTTATGTCTAGTTTTTTAAGCGCATCATTGATCGCTTGAAGTAATGTAATTGTTTGTGTTATGTAAATTGTTTGCTCCTTTAAAGAAGAGAGCGTCTGTATAATTTGTAAAATAAATTCATCACCTGCTATGGCTACATCAAGTTCAGATATAAGTAATTGAGCCTCGGTCAATTCTAGGAGATAGCCTGTTGCTTCGTCTTTGTTTATTTCATCATCAATTAAATTGTTAATTAATTGTGCTAAGGTTTTTCCTGTTTTTGTATCCTTTAAAATTTTCCGATTATATTCGTCCAGTTCAACAGATGTAAGTTGGTGTTTTCTATTATTCTGTTTATCATAGGTGTAATAAATATATCGAGCCTTGTTATGGAAATAATGTAAGCTTGAGTTAGGATAATAGGTAAGTTGGAATCTTACATCTGGATGCTGTTCGATATGTTTGACCAAGGAACAGAGGTAATTCATGTCAAGACAAGTATGTCGTTTTATTACTTCAGCAGTCGGAATTTCCATTTTAGTCGTATCGCCCCATTTTCCAATTTGGCACCCTGCGAATAATCCAAAAGGAGTACATCGAGTATGTGAGCGAGACCAATACTTGTAGAAAGAACGTTTTATTTTTTCTTCTTCAGAGTTCTTAATTTGCTTCTTTAGTTGTGCTAATAGATTTGGTGAGGCAAGGAATAAACTATCTTCTGTTTTAGTACTCATCTGATTATATTCTTGCTCAAATTTATCAAGTTCATTCATTGGGTTTAAAGGAGTTCGAATAATGAATTGAGGATGGATGTTATATTTTGAATTTGTTTTCATGTGTTTAATTTTTTTCATTTTGCCAAAAAACAACTATATCTGCTAAGTGTAGTTTACAACTACGCTTTTATATTTCGCTGTTTTTAACTGCACTTTTTGCACGATGTTAAAAAGGGAATCGGCTTAACCATTCCCTTAAGTAGCTAAAACTTAGTTCTTAATAATGATTGTTTTGTACGTGTTTTATGAAAGTAAAAAGCACTCGTCCCAGTCAAAATCTTGATTTTGATAACTAAGAAAACTCAACCCAACACCCGCAACACCATCTAAAATACCAAGTACATTCTGCAATTTTTTTTCGTTTGCATCTCCCTGTTTATAAAATTGAAAACCAGCAATGCCTTCTTCTATAGTGGCAAATTGTAGGCATACTTGTTGCCAATAATCAATGCTTTGTTGTAGAGATATTTTATCAGATACATTTTTTTGTATATACTGGAACAGATGCAGAATACCAGCTGATCCATGACAAAAACCAGCATCCTCAACTTTGTTTGTTTCGAGCTTGGTTCGCTGGATTAGTGATTGTATGATTTCATTGATCTCTGTATCTAGTTTTCCGATAACTTTATTTGCGTTTATTAGGCTTGTACATATTCCCAAATCACCATAGCACCATGCTAATCTAGAAAAGGTTTTAGTTTTTCCATTTTTAATATAACAAGGATATAAGTTAGGCCATTCTTGACTTCGTTTCTTTTGTGAAAGAAGATGTTCAATAGCATCATTCATAAGTGATTTGCAAGTAGTGTATTCTACATCTTTTTGACAACATTTAGATAGAAAGGAAATGATACTAGGCATTCCATGTGCTAAACCATAATCGTAACTCTGTTGACCATTTAGTAAATTGAGGGATTTCCATTTTATCCCATTTGTATCTTTTTCACGTAGTTCTTGTAAAGCTTGAATAGCATCTTTGAGGTAAATAAGACTTTTCCCTTTTTTATGTTTTTTTAGAAAGTAAAACGCTATACCTAAACCACCATGAAAAAAATCCCAATTATTCATTTTGAAATCACGAAGCATGATTTGATATAGTTGATCATCTAATGGACTTAATATTTCTTCATTTTCTATATATTCCTTTTGTATAAGAAATTCTATTAACCATCCCAAACCAGCAAGACCAGAAGCAAATGTAGGTTGTGCATTTCCTTGCATTACTATTTCGACAGATTGTAGTAATAACTTGCTTGCTTTTTCTTGATATCTTTCATCCTGTTTATAGTAAGCATACAAAAATAGGAATAAGCTGATACCTGGTAGACCATTGGTCAGACTCATATTTTTTTCTGAATCAAAATTATAAACGAGCAGCTCTTCGGCGATTTGATTTAGTTTAGCTTCTACCATTAAATTCTAAAGTTTAAAAGAAGAGGAGAATTCTTTCTAACAGAATTCTCCTTTTTATCGAATAAGGAATTAGCTATTGATTTTATGGTAATAAAATTTTATGAAGTTCATTCCTTATAACTTAAATATTCGAAAACGGACTTAGCATTCAGTCATACAAATTTGAATAGTAGTGTCACTTGTACTGACACGTGTAGTTAGACCACCTATTACCGTTTTCTTGCTACCGCCTTTGATCGATAGATTGTCAAAGTTGCTAATCTTTTCAGTCTTCAATGCTAGCTTTTTTAAACTTAATTTTTTCATGTTGAAATTTTTAAAATGTGAATAAATATTTTAGGTCTATACAAATGCGACCATCTAAAATTGTTGTTTTTAATATCGTCTTCTTCTTAAGAAAGAAGGATTAAATGTACCAATCCTTCTCTCTTAAATTGAACAAAAAGATATTAGCATTCAGTAGCTCCATTAGGAGCAATACGTGTAGTAAGTGCTGGTTCTGGATCAGGATTACCTGAAATAACAGTCTTAACAACAATGCATCCTAATGTTGATAGAACTGTCCAACTTCCTCCACCTTTGATAGCTTGGCTATCAAAATCACTGATTTTTTCAGTCTTTAGTGCTAATTTTTTTAA
>JAHDIP010000406.1 GCA_020630735.1 Saprospiraceae bacterium
TAAGTGCTTTTAATTCCAGGTTATTGCATCAGGCATTTGAGCAATTACGGAGTAGGTATTTCCTTTTTTATTCATCACCATCTGCCAGAGGCTTTTAGGCTTTGTTTTAAATACATAATTGGAATGTACACTCGCGTCTACCCAAGACCCAAACTTTAGTTCCTCTGATAATTGACCAGATGACCAGCCAGAATAGCCAACAAAAAATCGGATATTATGCGGAAGTATTAATTGAGATGAAATTAAAAACTTAAGTTTATCGAAATCGCCTCCCCAATATATGCCTTTAGCAACTTCTAGACTATCTTCTAGTAAATCACCTACATTATGAACATAATGTATTGTATCCGTTTGGACAGGACCTCCATAATACATAATTGAATCAAAATCGGGAAAATCTTCTAAAAGATCATTAATTTTTAAATCTAGTGACTTGTTAAGTATAAATCCCAGACTACCATCCTCTTGTTCATGGTCACATAAAAGAATAACAGAACGTTTAAAATTAGGATCTAGCATAAAGGGTTCAGCTAATAGTAAGCTACCTTTTCTAATCTCTCTATTCATGTTTTTGTTGTTCAAATGTTCATAATAATTGTTCCAAAGAGGGTTTTCTCTGTTTTGTTTTAGATATAGGTGAGGTGTCTATCTATGTCAATAAAAATACAATTTCTAATCTAAAAAAGCTATTAATAAAAGTTAAAACTTGAGCAATACAAAATGTATTAAAACCCATAAAAAATAAACATTATATATACCTTCTTAACAACCTTTACGTTATACGTTTTAAAGAAAATATAAGCATCTTTTTCTTCAACTATTACTACTTTGTTTTCATATAGATATATATTTTTTTCGAAAATCGATACAATAGCTCAAAGGCTTTATTTATAAGGCTTCTACTTGCATTTTCCGATCTACACGTCTAATGAATCCTTTGATAACCTTACCATTTCCACCCACTTCTACAAAATCTGTTACCCCATCGGCAATCATATTGAGCATTGTTTGCGTCCAACGAACTGGTTCTGTTAGTTGTGCTATAAGGTTTTCTTTGATAATAGCTGCTTCTTTTTCTGGCTTTGCTGTCACATTTTGGTAAATCGAACAGATTGGATTAGATATAGTAGTTGATTCAATTGCTTTTGCTAGTTCTGCCCTTGCGGGTTCCATAAGAGGAGAATGAAAAGCACCTCCAACATTTAGTACCACTACCTTACGTGCCCCTGCTTCTTTTAGTTTTTCTACCGCTTCATTTATACCTTCTACAGAACCAGAAATAACCAATTGTCCAGGGCAATTATAGTTAGCAGGTACTACAATTTTATCTATATGTGCACATACTTTTTCCACCATATCATCTTCCAAACCAAGCACAGCAGCCATGGTTCCTTCTACCGCTTCGCAAGCTTTTTGCATAGCTAAAGCTCGTTGATGAACCAATCTTAATCCATCTTCAAAACTCATAGCTCCGCTTGCTACCAAAGCAGAAAATTCGCCCAAAGAATGTCCCGCTACAGCATCAGGTTTGAAAGTATCCCCAGCAAGTTTTGACTTAATAATGGAATGGAGAAAGATGGCAGGTTGTGTAATTTTTGTTTCTTTAAGCTCTTCGGCAGAACCATTAAACATAACATCCGAAAGTCGATATCCTAAGATATCATTGGCTTGTTCAAAAAGTTCTTTTGCTAAAGTTTCTGTTTCGTAAAGGTCTTTTCCAATGCCTTCGAACTGAGCACCTTGCCCAGGAAAAACGTATGCAGTCATAGTATTTGTTGTCTATATGAGGCTTCTTAAACTTAATCATCAAATGGCTTCAAGAAGGGTAATTTCATTTTGAATTTTGCTAAAAAGCTTCGTCGATGCAATGGCATCACCTATGTTTTTCACTTTATTCAAAATAAAATCGTCTATTCTTTTGCTCATCCATGAAAAGGATAACAAGTCTATTAAAAATAAACGTAATACTAAGGAATATTAATGTAAATTAGAACTAATTAGGTTCAAAAATTCATTACGAGTTTCTACATTTCTAAATTCTCCAGTAAAAGCTGAAGTTGTCGTAACTGAATTTTGTTTTTGTACGCCTCTCATCATCATACACATATGTCTAGCCTCCATCACTACAGCTACCCCAAGAGGATTGAGTGTCTCTTGGATACAATGTAAAACCTGATGTGTGAGCCGCTCCTGAACCTGCAATCGTCTCGAGAAAGCATCAATAACTCTAGGAATTTTACTTAGTCCTACTATATGACCATTGGGAATATAAGCAACATGTGCTTTACCAAAAAACGGCAACATATGATGTTCGCAAAGAGAATAGAGTTCAATATCTTTTACGATAACCATTTCGCTATATTCTTCTTTAAATTTAGCAGAATTGAGAATTTTTTTTGGATCTAGGTCATAACCATGCGTCAAAAACTGCATAGCTTTAGCAGCACGTTCAGGTGTTTTTAATAACCCATCTCGGTTAGGATTTTCTCCTATTTTTTCAAGTATCGTATAATATTTTTCTTTGAAGTCTTTAGTTAACTTCTTATTATAGGTTTCTTTTTTCTTATAAGACATAAATTGGGTTCTGTTTTTGAAAGTAAGCACTAAGTAATTTAAAGTTTGTGCTTGCTAGTTCTTGTTGTTATTCTTCACCATAATAACTGGCGTAAATCGTTTCGGTTTCATGCAATTGAACACAATGCAACTCACAATCAGTTATATGAGGTTTTAATTCATTCCATATCAATACAACAAGGTTTTCGGTAGTTGGTTGCATTTTTTTAGGAATAAAATCGACATCTAAATTTAAATTTGAATGGTCTAGTTTATCCGTTATAACTTCACGTATGAGTTGGCTTAATTTTTTGGCATCGATAATGAAACCTGTAATAGGGTCTGGTTTGCCTTTTACCGTTATGAAAAGTGAATAGTTATGACCGTGCCAGTTCTTATTAGCACATTTGCCAAAGATTTCTCGATTTTTTTCGTCATTCCAATCTTCTACCCAAAGTTTGTGGGCAGCGTTAAACCGCTCTTTTCTAGTCAAATAGACCATCGAAATACACTTTTTAAGAATTAAATTTAAAGCAGCGCAAAAGTACGAATAAATTAATCTCAAAACAAAAAATCGTACGATCAGCATCAAAACAAATGATAATAGTGAAGTTCTTTAAAATTGCTTATTTTATCGAGAAATAGAGATTTTAGTAGAAATTGAAGAACGAAAAACGAGGTTTAGCGTCGCTAAATGAGGCTTTTTGCAAAAAAAAGTCCAGCTAAAAAAATCATTTCGTAGAAAATTGAGTAGTTTTTAACAACTTCAATCATTAAGTTCCATCAGCTTTTATCTATAGGAAGCCAGTTTTTATCTAATTTGTTTCAATTTTTGAGTAATAAGAGTTTTATTGCATTACTAAGTA
>JAHDIP010000098.1 GCA_020630735.1 Saprospiraceae bacterium
TGAATTGGACTTTGACATCTCGGGGAATAATCTTTTTACTAAAGATAAGTATTCTAAAGGATATCTATTCTAAAGTATCGACGAAAAAATGGTAGGAGCCGACCATTTGGTCATGTCTTTTTTACTGAAGTAAGGGAAAGACATAGATAGATATTGGCGATTACAGGGCGCGCGCGAACATGAAAAAATAATAGAAATTAAGAGCACTTCTTAATGAGGACGACTTACCTTTTCGACGATGTGTACTGCTTGACTTTTGCTGTGCTGAGATCTAAGGTCTTCTATCCAAATGGGACAGGTTGTTGAAGACAGCCAGGAGTTTTGACTTTTGCTTACTAAGGTATTGGTCTTTATAGTGAGTAAGTTTAGTTGTTCTGTACCCATATGGTATCCTATCCAGCGAGTATTTGGACCATCTTTACTCCAGCCAAATGAAATAATTTCATTAATGTCAAAAGGTAAGATTTCATTGTAGAGATGGAACTGGTTTATAGCTGTATTTATAGAGGGAGTTTGTAATATTTGCATAGGGCAAGCCATATTATTATCTGCTTCCCATAAGGTGTTTTCTATTTGCGAGAGGTTAAACCTTGCTAAGGTATTGCTTGGAGAACTGGTGTTACTAGATAAGTGCTGTAGTATTTTTTTTCCTTGTTCCTGTTGAAGTTGATTTGAGGTAGAAAGTAAAACTAATGCTTTGGTTAGATCCACTTTTTCTTTAATGTTGGGCGGAAGCGTAAAACGATTTATTTGAGAAAGCTTGTCTAAAGCAGCATTTGATTGCTTGGCTAAGGATAGGATAGAAGCTTGATGAATCCTCGGCAAAATAGCCTGCGGGTTTTTCCGTAAGGTAGAATCTAATTGCTGGATAGCAAGCTGCAATAAATCTTGTCTTTTTTTGTTTTCGATTGCGGTTAATCGTTCCGGTTTTGCCCGAATCAAGGTTAAATTAGTTTGCGTTTCTAGAGCAAAGGGATAGATAAATAGATCTGCTTGTTTATTAGAAACGGATAGAGCAGAAAAGGCATTACAAAGGGCAAGGTTGTGATATATTTCAGCCCCTTTATAGAAAGTTAAAACATAACGGTACCCTGCTTCGGCGAGTTTAGGTAAGCCAATTCGTGTGCAGTGGTTAGCAAACTCGAAAACGTGCCTTAAAGTATCTGCTTTTAGTTTCACTTCTTCTGCGATGAGTTTTCGAGTAGAAAAATCATCGTAACCAATCAAGTTGTATTTTTTTAAATTATAATGATCATAAAGTCGTTTGATGATTGTGGGAACGATGTCTCCGGAACGTAAATATCCGCTAAGGTAGGCTAGGAAAATACCGTGTATGTCTGCAATTTTTTCTTTTCTAATACTGGAAGGCAATTGTTTGTCATAAGCTAGAAAAGGATGGCTACTTGAAATACTCATTTGAAAAACATGGGCCAATTCATGACCAATTACAAATGCTAAAACAGCAAGAGAGTCCGAATCAAAACTAGCACAAACATCAAATAGGTTTTGCTCTAACTCTATAACATGGCTACCGGGTTTATACTGGGCAATAATTTTTTCACTACTGATAATTTTGATGGTAGGCTTAGACTCATTAAATGATCCGGCACTTTTCCAAAGTCGATCTAGTACACTTTTAGCTAGTTGGTATTTATGATTTTGAGGAAGAGGAGTCGAGTTTCTTTTTTGGTTACTGGGAGTTTCTTTTGTGTCCGCTAGCGTTGGTTCAGCGGCTCCGATATTTATCGGAATCAGCGAATCAATAAAAATAGAATCAACGGTCGTCTTATTTGTTTGAACGGAAGGATGTTTCGCTGTCGAGTGATCAGCCGTACAGCTGAGGTAAAACCCAAGAGCAAATAATGAAAACCAGATGACGGGTTTGTATCTCATGCTTAAAAGGGGTGGATT
Organism: Saprospiraceae bacterium; assembly: GCA_020630735.1. Classification (GTDB taxonomy): domain Bacteria; phylum Bacteroidota; class Bacteroidia; order Chitinophagales; family Saprospiraceae; genus JAHDIP01. The sequence goes on from JAHDIP010000098.1 coordinate 1,912, forward strand.
AGAGTGCATCGAGAATTTCCTGTGCTTTACCCTGGTAAGGGCTTTCTTGTTGAGCAACAGTCTCTAATAAATTTTGAGCCTTTTCAATAGTATTTGGAAGGTTTAGATAGATCATTCCTAAATGATATTGCGCAGCTGTTTGCCAGGGGCTTTCTTGCTGAGCGATAGGTGTCAACGTTAAGCTGGCTGCTTCGAACTGATTCAATTCTTCCTGAGTTAGACCGAGTAGAAATTGAGCATCTATATCATTGGGTTGTTCTTGTAGATATGTAAGAAGTAAATTTTGAGCCTGCAAAAAATTACTTTGCCTAAAAGCCTGTAAAGGCGCAATCAACGCTTCTTGAATTTGCCCCGGATTAGCTAGTCCGGAAGTCGCAACTTTGTCGAGTAACTGTTCTATTGCCTGTGTTTCTTGCTGATGGAAGTTTGCATAAATATCTTGATAGGTACTGGCCTTATTACGAAGGCCGAAGTATCCGGCAAGGACTAATAATGCCAAGGTAGCTGCAATGGCGAGTAAGCGTTTAGGTGACCAAAGGGAACGTGTTTTAGCAAGGGTAGCTTGAGCAGGTTCTTTGAAAAAATCTTCTGCATCAAGCTTTTTATCTATTCCTTCAATCAATGTACTTAGCTCCTCCTGATCATTTTCTTGCTGTGTGATTGCTGCAAGCAATGATTTTTGTTCATGGATGTAATTTGCAATTTTTGGTGACTTTTCTTCAATTTGACGAACCAGTTCACTTAGCCTGTCGGGCAGAAAACCAGAAAGGTAATCGAAGATAAAATGATCATCAAGAGGAGAAGAGATGTCGGATTCGGCAGTGCTGTTTTTTAGGAGCATTTCAAGCTGATCCAATTTTAGTATAAGAGGAGTTGTCCGGGATTCTAGTTTAAGGTAAAGGTCTTTGTTTTTTTTGTCATGAAAGAATGCACCTTCTTCTGTAAAGGGACCAGAAAAAACAAAATTACTTTTTCCTCCGGAATCTTGATTAAAAGAAGAGGGCTTGTTTCCTTCGGAAGTATCTTTTTTCCAACGGGGCGTATTGTTTAGAATATCACCCAGCGCTTCGGTAAGTTCACTACCTCTCGAATCTAAAATCATATCTTCAAACAACTTATCATCCTCCAACGAAAAAGACTCTTCCGCATAAGCACTGATGAGTTTGATACGTCCCTCCTCGTTCCATAAAAGATCCTTGTCTAGTTTCATTATGTATTAGTTACCTGTAGTTTGCTTTTCAAATTTTTAATACAACGACTTCTGGCTACCTGCAATGCTTTGGTAGAGCCAAAGTCCCATTTTTTTGCGAGGTCTTTTTCAGTGGCTTGTTCGCGATATCGTTTCATGAGGATATCCTTACACTTATCAGATAAGAGCAATAGCAAACGGACATATTGTTTACGTTGTTCCTCACGTTCGAATATTTGTAAGATGTCTTTATCACCATCGAAAGATAGTTGATCGGCTACAGTATCTTCTAATTGGACCAGTTTATTTTTTCTTTTAGCATTTCGCCATTTAAGATGAACAATTTTTCGAAGGTAGGCCCCCAGTTTGTTTTCTTGATATTCAAAAGAGTCGGTGTGTATATTTTTTAAAAACAAAAGGACGGCATCTTGAAAAATATCTCTTCGATCATCCATCCCTCCTCCATGTTGATAGATTGGAAGTGTTGCAGAATAGAAATAGTTCAAGTATAGACATTCAACGGCCCAGCCTTGTCTACTTTTGAGGCCCGCGTATATTTCTGTTTCTGTACGGTCACAAACCTTACTCATTGGGCGTTCTGTTTTGCTTGAATAAAAAATACGAGTGATGTTACATGTGCACTATTTGGAGGGTAGTTGTTATTGTTATTTACTTCGCCACGGGCATTTCCTTTAAATGGCGGCGGCGGTAATTTTATATTTTCCCCTCTGGTGTATGGTTGTAATATATTGATCGGTTGATCAAGGGCAATAAGTTTAAACAACTCCTGACCATATGGGGCACTAAGTGTCCAGCGATGTGGAAGGACTAAGGTTTCACCAGGTTTTAAATAGTACTCCTCTACAGATCGATGCTTGCCTGGAATAAGAAGGTTAACCTTGTTGTCTGGTTGTATATCGAATATTGAAAAGTAAAAAGCTTTCTTACCAAGGTTGCTTACTTTAAGTTTTATTTTATCTCCTGATGTAAAAACTAATTTCCCATTAGCCTGACGTTTAGTGCTGATGTCTATAGTCTTGTATTTTGTTTTTTGGTGTTCTATATTATCGATGACAACTTGTGGAAGGATTTCCATTTTTAAGTCAACGAACCTATCCTGGAATTGAAACTGTCGAAGGTAGGCTGCTTGGGCATAGGGTAATAAGACCTTGTCTAGTATTTGTTGTGCTTGTTCTTTAAAAGAAAGATGAGCTATGTTTTTAGTGGTGAGTTGTTGATCTTTTGCGGTGTAAATTTGAAGTTCTTGAACCCCTTTCTGCTGGATAATGATGTCCGCGTTTTTTTGGACTTCGATGAAATTGCTTACGACACTTAATTTTTCTTGCAGTTGCTCGCGGAGTTGTTTGTTGTCAACATCTAATTTGATAGTAACTTTAAGGTCTCCCAGATTAAGGTATTCTATAAAGGCCCAAGTGTTGTCTAAGTTATCAGGCGCAGTTTCATTTAGCAGTATATCTGAATAAAGGAGTTGACTATTGGTTACAATGCCGGAGTATATATTTTTCTCCGGCTGAGGAACAAATGTATTTGGAGGGTAAAACCCAATCTTAGTATTCGGTAAAACTCCTGCAAAGGAGCCGGCATTGATACGAACGTATTTTTTATTTTGGTGTAGTACTTTATAGTGTCCCGGCTTTCCATTTAGTTTTCCCTGAAATACAAAATGATGCATTGGCCCTTCTGCAGAAGGAGATTGATTCATATGAAAAATGGATAGTTCTTTCAGGAGTTGATCGTAGAAGTCTTCATAGGTTATTTTTTCTTTTACACCTGGAAAGGTTTTGCTAAAGGCATAGCTTAAGGGGCCATAGTATAGCTCTTGACCATTAGGTTTAACTTCATAGTTTAAACCTTTCTGAGAAGTAGCGGTAAAGAGGAAGATCGGAGCTAGATCAGCGTCAGATAAGTCAGTGTCATTTGCCAAAAAATTATTTTCCGGCTTTCTTTTAAAGGTCTGATCTGCGGCCATAATTATCTTACTGCCTCTGGCAGGAGGAAGGTCTGCCCCATCTCTTGTTGCGGTACCGGAGTGGCAAGCATCAAGGGTGATGAGTAGTTGTCCTTTGGAGCCGAGCCGTTTGCGAATCGGTGCTAACCACAAAGCGAGTTCGTCATCGAGTAGGTGGTTTTCTCCCTGATATCCGTTTTTTTCGTAAGACTCTAACGCATCGAAAGGCACCAGTGCTTCATCCAGTTGATCTAGTTCATCACCATTTTGATCAGGAATTTGCTGCCCATGTCCTGAAAAGTGAAGGTAGGCGAAATCACCAGGACGGAGGGAAGAAAAATGAGATTTTATGGTACGTTTAATTCCTTCCTTGGTAGCATCTTGGTTACGTAGAATTTTTATTTGATCTGGAGAAAAGCCTTGTATAAGTAATGCTTCTTGAATGACTTTTAGGTCGTTTTCAGCATGGATACTCTGCCAGCCGCTTGCAGGAGGATAATGACTGATTCCTATAAGTAAAGCCACCTTACGGTTCGTTTGCCCGATTAGCTGCTTAATACCTCCAAGGTGAAGTAGAAATATGATTAATAAGATTCGCTTCATTGATGCTTCACTATCCTCTTTTCTTAAAAATAGAAAATCCGTAAGTATATGTATATACCTACCGTAGGTATATTTTAAGGTGAAACTTATAAGAGTGTTTTGTGCAGAACACCTAAAGTTTCCAACACGCAACAGAAGTTGGTTAAGGTTTTATAAGTATAGTTAAAAAAGTTGATGTTTTTTGATAACCGAGCATTAGTTCAGGACATACCCTATTGTCTGGCATAGTAAGATGCTTAGGTTTTAGTCTAAAGCAAATCTCATTCTCTGGTCAACAGCGCTGAAATGGACAGGTCCAACCTGACCCGGGATTGCTATGCCTGCCGGTATCACGATCAGGTAAGTAACTGCAGACACGCACCTGATGCCGCATACTGCTTCTTGAATTTTTCATCACAACTTTTTTAACATGAAAAAGAACTCTAAAAAGAAGCTGCAGGATTTGCAAAAGCAATCTATTTCGAAGGTGCAGCAAAAACAACTTAAAGGCGGTCAAGGAATAGTAACAACTGAAGTGATTGACGGATAGGGTGACAACAGCCTGAACCCTGGCGTCACGTAAATCTATGTGGCGTCAGGATTCTAATTGTTCTGCTTTTTCAATTAGCCATTTTTGAAAAAAGAGGTTATTTTCATTTTCAATATTTTGTATAATTACGTCTTTTGGAGGTCTACCTTTTACTCGTAAAAAAATGCGAACGTACTTAATTAAGGTTAGATAGTTTTTTAGAGAGGCTTTACTAAAAAATTGCTCGTCTCTTGTGAAAGAACTGAAGGCTTTGCAGTAGTCAAGTATAAGCTGAGGATCTTCTTTTAGCTCGTAATAACTTCTTAGAATTAAACTTTTAGAACGCAGGGCATAAAAGACATCTTTAAATTGAACTTTACTAAGTTGTGTTAGAGTAAGGGTGTAATCTTTTTCTGCAAACGCAATATTGGCTAATGATAAATGGACGGAGTCTTCTCTGGATTCAGGGAGTAGGTAGGGGCTATACGCTCTGATAAAAGTTCTTGCCCAATCGAAAGCTTGAAAATAGGAAGCAAGATTTATCGTGTTCGCAAAGACTACAGAATCCAAAATCCCTTGGTAAATGTAAATTTCATTTTTAATACCTGTCTTGTATAGTTCGAATAAATCCTTCCGATAGGATTGCTGTCCTTTTTTTAATTCCTGAACCATAAAATTGTTGATGAAGGTATAAACGATGAGTTGATCTTCTTTAGAGATTTTATCAGAGGCAGATTTTAATAGCTCAAAAATCAACTTCGCATTTTCTTTATTGTCCTGACTTATCATTGAAAGGCAAAGTCTGTAAACTGTAATAAGTATTTGACCTTTTTCAGTTTTGGGTGCCAGTTCGGTAACAATATTTTTGAGAAAAGGAATTTGATAATCTACGGGTAATACTTTTGAACGGTTTTCCATTTCACAGGCAAGAAGTAATTTTGATACGGTATAAAACTCATCCAAAGCCAACATTGTATCTTCCAAAATCTGAGAGCTCTTTTTAGCTTCCTTTTCATAGTTGTTGAAATAAGCAGCATGGAGGAAACGCATTTTTTGATACCCTTGCCAAATATTTGAGGGCTCCTTTGTCTTGATATGCTTAAGGCGACTATCGATTAGTCGTAATGCTTCTTTTTCTTGTTTTCTTTCTTGGAAGATGCGAAGCAATAAACAATCTTTCTCAAAAGAGTCTTCTTTTAGAGCAGTATATAATAAGAACTGCTTTAAATCAAGATAAAGATCAGAAAGCGCATTAAGGAATACTTTCCTCCCGCGCGGCTCTATCTTTTTTCCAATTAACTTCTCGTAAGCCTTTTCAAAAGTGAATGTTGCAGCTCGCTTTTCAGTGATCGGGGCATACTTATGGTAGTAGGCTAGAATACGTACACTTAGTTTTTGATCAGAGCTACGTTGTAAAAGGTACCGTTTGAAATCTTTGACTTCATTCTTGTCCAATTCCAATAACAGACGAATAGCTTTATGTTTCAAAAAGACCATGGAAAACAATAAATTTAATTGATTGATAATCAACTATTTGTGGTGATATAGTTGTTTTAAAAGTGAAAATTACAGTGGAAATATAGAAAAAAACTAGCCATTTGATACACTATTTCTATAGAACTTAGGATTTCGTAGCTAAAGCATAGCAACAAACACAAAACTGCTGGTATTAATAAATTTACTCCGTCGCTTATTATGGGCAATCCAGAACAGTTTATACAAGAAGTTTATCAAGTTAATAGGTCGATTACCAACACGATTACAGAGTCGGTATTGGATCAACGACTTAAAGTGTGTCAAGACTTTTTAAAGTTTCAACCAAACCTTCAATCCTTTTTTTGGATAAGGGATAGTTTAAATTTCGAACTCAGTCATGTTCATAATCTAAACTATACAATGGGCTATGAAGAGATGAACTCTCGGCAATCCATTCAATTGGTACACCGGCAACATCTAAGTACCTATTATAGAATTTGTCTTGCCTTGAGTACATATTGTGCTTCTGGAAAACTAGGCAGGAGTATTCTTAATTTTTCATTCGTTCTATATCTTCCTCTCCGTGATAAAAATAATAAGTATTGGTACGTACGACAACGCAGCAGTGCTTGTAGTATTAATAAAAGTAAACAAGTCATCAAGTTTATTAGCTGGCATGATATCCTCCGACCTTACCATGGAGAGCCTATTACTTTTCAGGGGTATTCTAATCAAGGGTTAAGAGTCAAAGAGATAGAAACAGAAATCAAAACAGCTTCTGATTATTATAATCATCTACCGTTTACGACTCGACAACAAGAGGTACTGAAAGCTTATATAAAAATGAAAACTCCCGATACTGAAGTCATTGCAAAGGTCACCGGGATAAAAAAAGAAACAGTTTATACACATAACCGAGATATGCTACAAAGAGCAAGAAATGCCTATGGTCGATCTTTTAGAGATATTTATCAATTAGCAGATTTTTTTGACCGACATGAGGTCTTTGACCTATATGGAGGAAAATAAAAAAGACTGTGACTCGAGTCATTTATAACAATCAACCTACCTAACGTAAGTATACAATCAACAATAAATAAAATGTACTTTTATTTATGCGATAATTGCGTGGGTAATCAACCAAAACCTTACCCGTACAATGGAAAATAAAATTTATTTCCTCGCAGTATTAATCTTATCTGGTCTGACTTTTATTTCCTGTAGTTCAGAAGATGAAAGTATTCCGGAGCCTGAACCGATGGTAGAGCCATTACCACAAAGCACCTTTAGTTTTAAGTTTGATGACCTTAGTTTTGAAGCAACGTTAGATAGTGCTTTTTTGAATGAGGGGAATTTCTCAACGCAAGATCTTAACGCATCAGCAGATGATGATTCCTTGTCCATGGGTATTTTGATTCAACAACCATTGGCAGAACAATTTGTCGCAACCAATTATAGCTTTACCAACGCGACGGACTGTTTACAACTAAATGCGCTTTGTGCAAGTTTTGTGGTTTCAATTGAGTCCGCCGACGGAACATTAATAGGCTACGGATCGAGGTTTGAGGAAAATACCCTTCAGATAAACTTTGAGATTGCAGAGGTAGAATTCGGGGGAAGAATTAAGGGTACATTTTCCGGAGAAGTTTCTGCCGGAGACAATGCAGAACAACACCTCATTACAGAAGGAAACTTTGATTTATACATTGAAAGAGAATAAATATTAATACCATAACCGACATTTAGGCACAATCACTATTTAGACTTTTTTACCAAAACTACACGCTCCATGTTACTGCGCCACTTGTCAATGATTGCTCGGCAATTATTATTTTTTGCTTTTACATTTTTTAGTATCGTGCTTCATGCTACCCCACCCTGTAGCCCAACGATCACTTACGAAGAAATACCCGGATACCATACGGAACGACTAGGAACGGCCAGTCAGGAAATATCACAAATTGCAGAGGCCCTGGCCAGTAGTGATTCTAAGTATTGCAATATGTCAATACACATTCAATTTGTCGGACCGTTTTCTTCTCGACAGTTAGTGTATAAAAACCCGTCGACGAATCAGCATTTCTTTGAAGTCTTCTACCAGGCACCAAGCTATAAAGTAATGATTCGTAATAGCAATGGATTACTTATAGAGGATAAAGTTTTTTCAGAAGATTGGGCCAGGTATGTTTACCCAGAGGGTTTACCTTTTAGCTCGAAAGAAGCGCTGTATCAAAGATGGAACGATCAGCGAGAAAATATATATACCCAACTGGAGGAAAGTTATAATCAGTATGACGACCTCAAGACTTTTTTGTATTCGCTGATGCCTGCCGAACCGGCAGTAGCTGCCACTGAACCACCATCTGCTCCTCCTGTCGCTCCTTCTGCTCCGCAGGTAGAAACAGCCCCAATCCAACCGGAAACTCCGCAAAAAGATATAGTAGAGAATATCCAGAAACCAAGTCAAAAAACTTTGGTTCCGAGCGCAACGGAGGTAACTAAAAAAAATGCTACGCCATCAAGGAGTACGCCTCAGAGTAATAAAAGGGGGAAATCAAAATCGCAGACTACAGATACACAAAATCAAGATCAAAATTATACCCCAACGCGGAGTGTAAAAACCTCAAGTGCCAACAAACAAAAAACAGTAAACAGTTCCGAACCACTATTAGAATTTATTACTTTTTCCTTCTGTACACAATACCGTTATTCTGTTTATAACGGAGCTAAGTATTCGTGCAGAATTAGTATTGGACACGAAGGTGAAGAGGCATATCAGGTTTTTGATTTGGGTTCTGGAAGAACTAAGTTATTAAGGAATAAACTAAAGCCAGGAGATTGGTACGCGGTTACCTATCCTAAAGTACAACAGGAAAAAGATATCCGATGGAGATTATTACGCGTTGAAAAATCAGTAGAAGAAATAGCTAATGCTAAAATTGCTTCCGCAGCAGGGCAATTATTTTTTGAGATGATTCCGGATCAGGTGGTTACGACTAAATACGACCCATTCGGAAATAAGGTAAGTACGAATATTGATGACAACCAATTCGAAAAAGAGTTCGGAAAAATCATGATGGATTATGCTAATAAAGCTTTAGTGGCACGAGTGAAGATGGATACCAAAAAACACCTTGCTGATATTGAACTTTCTAAAAACATTTACAATCATTATGAATCATTTATAAATAATAATCCGCCACAACATTCTATTGAAGATAAACCAAATTTTATCCCACACTCTAAGAAAAAGATGACACCATTGATAGGAATTAATTTCTCAGTAGGCACAATTAACTATGATCGAGATGAGGGGTTTCATCGATTTTGGGAACCTACTGCCAACTTCAGCGGTGCTTTAGAATTAGGACTTCCTTTCGAAACTGTATCCGGAGGATACCGACCTTCTTTTTTTCGACCGTACTTAATGGTAGGCTACCAACTGGTTCGCTTCAAATTACTCGAAGAGCAAAATTATTTTGTCGGAGAAGATTATGTAGCTGGCGGTCAGGTAAACACACAATACGCTTTAAATAATAAAACCGGAATCAAAGCCGAACGTGGAAATGTGCAAGCAGGCTTATTATTTAAGTTTATGACAGAGGAAACGATGTTTACTCTAGGAGGAGGAGTACAGCGACAGTATCATTCTCGACTTACTTTTGATAAAAAAGTTGATTACTTTTCAAATGTAGATCTGACACTCTCTGCAAATAAGTTTAATAATGTATTAGAAGAGAATAATGTGTCTCCGTTTTTTCTTGCACGATGGGGCTTTTTTCCGAATAAAAGATGTCCAAAGAAATTGCGAGGGATATCTTTCCAGCTGGAAGCTCTTTTCGCAAAAGTACAATTTGTAGAGAATAGCAATTATCAATTATACGAACAACCTTTTGACCCAATAACGACTAATCCCGCTGTTGTTGATTTTCTGTTTGATAAAAAGTGGTACTTCCAATGGGGGATAAGTATGGGCTATCATTTTTAAGAGATTTATTTATTAGTATTTATGAAAACAATGATCTTATGTATATGCCTGTTTTTGGTTAAAGCACTTGGTGCTCAATCCAACACTTTTGTCTGTCAACTTGAAAAGGTTAAGGATATTCAATTTTTTATGTTCTCTCATGATCAGGCCTTAGTCGTTGGAGTTTATAAGGATGGGCAACTTGGAGTATGGAGTACAACTTCTGGAAAACGATTACAAACATATCAGGGGCACCGGGCACCGTACAAGGGGCTGGCCTTTTTGAAGGAAGAGCCCATTCTGGTGTCTATTGCTAAAGATCGACAAATGAAGTACTGGGATGTTGTAAGCGGAAAATTACTGAAGGAGGTTACTTTACATTTAAATGAAATTGACCTCCTTGCAATAGATAGAGATTGGCGGTTTTTAGCGGTTAGTTCATCAGCAACCAGACCAGGTCAACAGAATGCTACGATTCGACCTAATGGCCGACCTAAAACATGGGTTTACTCCGAACGTCCAAATGAGACCCATTATAAAGATATGAACATCCATATCTTCGATATTTATGAAGGTCTAAAGCCAGGGAATGATGGTCATGTTGAAACACTTCGTGCTCATAAAAATGTAATTACAGCTTTGGCTTTTTCAAAGGATTCACTTTTAGTCAGTGGAGATAAAAATGGAGAAATATATTTCTGGGATAAAGAAAGATGGAGTAAAACCGATAGTTTAAGTATTAGCTTTATATCTACGGTTAAAGATTTATACTACCATCAGGTGCATGATGATATTCTTGTGTTGAAAGGTAACCAAGGGGAGACGTATGTTAATATGCCATCAAAAAAAATATTAAGCCTGAAAGAAAGTCCAAAGGAATTTCAAATACTTCCAGCCATAATGCAAGGAGATAATATTTTAGGATTTACCCCTTATGAATATGATCATCTAGTTATTCAAAATACTAACGGAATATTTATTTGGAAAAGAGAAGATTACATAAAATCTCTAGGTATAAAAACATCCGAATGAAAGAACTGTTTTTGTCGTTCTGCTTTTACTTGTTGACTTCACCTGTACTACTTATGGGGCAGGATTTTAGTATAGAGGTCGACTCCTCTAAACGAGCAGAGATTTTAGATTTTATTATAAGCAAAGATGGAGCGCAACTTTTTCTACTTGAAAAAGAAAGTGCAGCAGCAGTTAAAATTATTAACCAACAAGATTTTAGTTTGGAGTATGCTTTTGAGGCACAAAGTGAAGAGGTTAAAAATATTTTCTTAAGTCCGAATGACCATTATTTGGCTTGGGTAGAAAGCGCTTCTCGGGCTCGGTTTTGGGACCTAAAAGAAAAGACCGAATTGGCAACTGAAAATTTTAAAAGGAATATTTATAGTGGCAAAGTGAAGTTTTACCCCAGCCATAAAAAAGTTTTATTCTCTTGCGCTGTAGAAGGGGTTGATGATTGGAATAGTCCTGTTTATAATTCTTTAGCAACTTTGTTGAGTTTTGAAGAGTTATCAGAGACTCAAGAGTTAAAGACTATTAAGTTTTGGCCAAAAGCTAATCCCATGGACATTAGCTTTGATGAAAAGTATTTACTTGAAAAAAATGGACCACATAAATTTACGCTTTATGATCCCAATACGCTCGAAATAATAGAAACTATTCAGGATTCCTCATTTTCCTTTGGAGGTGTTGAGTTTTTACCTCGTAGTCACAAAGTATTTTTTACTCATAAGAGGGAGGTTATTTTTTACGATTTTCAAAATGAAAAAATAACGAAAATTCCTATTTCAAAAAAAGCTTATCCAAAGTATCTTTTTCATCCCCTACTTCCTAATATTGGACTACTAAACAAAGGAGAGTTTGAGATTTGGAATTGGGAAACCTTACAGATGCTTGATAAATTCAGTTTGGATTCAGAGGTGAAAAAAATTAGCTTTCATCCTACTCAGCCATTAGTTTATATTCTGAATTATAAAAATGAAATTGAAATATGGAATATCCGCACACGAACGCTTGCGCTTAAATTAATCTCCACTAAAGATCAGAATGGCTTTGTTTTTTTAGATCAGGAAGGAAATTATTTTGGATCAAGAAATGGTGTACAAAGAGTAAGTGTTATTGTCGATGATGAAAGATATAATTATGAGGCATTCGATTTAAAATTAAATCGACCTGATTTAGTTCTACAAAAAATACCTGGCGCAGATCCTACGATAATTAAAAAATATGCAAGACTTGTTGAAGAGAGAATCAAATTTGACGAAAATCAATTCGTCAGTCAATCGGAAAAAGAGTACCTGGAGGTTGAGAAAATTAAAGCAGAACAAGTAGATGATCTTCCGCAACTTACTATAAAAGAAGTACAATCAAATGATAATGAAATCATAACAAAAGGTCTAGCACAGTTAGAAGTAAAGATGTTCGAATTTAAAGATTCGTTCAAGCATTTAGAAGTTATGATTAACCATGTTCCCGTAGTTAAAAAAATAGTTTCAGGAAAGGATATAATCACTGAGATAATCCCACTTCAACTTTCTCATGGGGAGAATATCATTGAAGCAATCGTGGAAAACCAAAGTGGAAAACGTTCTCTTCCTCAGCAACTCAAGCTTAATTACCAAAAACCAAAATTTACTCAAAAGATATGCTTCTTTGGTGTCGGAGTATCAGCGTATAAAGAAGAAGAAGACCTAGAGTATGCTCATAAGGATGTTGAAGATGTTGCCCGATTTTTGAAGGAAAAAGCGCCTCCGGATATTAAAGTAGAAACTAAAGTGCTCACTAATAATAATGCAACACTGGCTGCAATTCGAGCGCTTAAAAAAGAATTGCAAAAGACTTCCGTTGATGATATCGTCATCCTTTATTTTGCCGGTCATGGTCGTCGACCACAGACAGATCAAGAGTGGTGTTTTAAGCCTTTTGATTATACAATCGAGAGCCCCGGATTAACAGATGCAGCGATTGACGACCTCATTCAGGAAAGCCCTTCTCGAAAAAAGATCGTTGTGCTAGATGCTTGCTACGCTGGAGAGTTTTCAGGGAATAAGAATGATTCGCAGGTCCCGATAAATATCGGGGACGGCAAAAATATCGCTACGCGGGGAGCTGATGAAGATGAAGAGGAGGAAGAATCTCTTGAAGCACCAACGATTGATCGAATTAAGACAACGTTTAATGATCTCCGAAACTCAAGCGGTGCAATTATTATTGCTGCTTCAGGAGCAAAAGAACAAGCCATTGAATCTCCTGAGTTTTCGAATGGTGTTTTTACCTATCATTTTTTACAAGGGCTGGAATCGCTCGTCGCTGATGCTAACTTTGATCGCCAGATTAGTGTGGCAGAATTAATGGCTTATGTCCATGATCAAATCAGTGAAACCTATGGGCAGCAGCCTAATTTCAAACGCAAGTATGCAGGCTTTGACTTCGTCCTTTGGAATCGTCCCAAAAAACAAATCCGATACGATCAATTATTTAACGAAGACTAAGTATTGGTATACTCAATCACCCCTATTTTCAATTTTCCTACCTAGTCTAAGTATAGAATTCGCTGACCTAAAACCCGATCTTTAAAAGTAAGTTTTCAAGTATCAATAGCTTATTAAGATTAAAAAGAAATCTATGAAAAAACATATGCTAAGCACTTGCTTAAGCCTAATAGCTTTTATGGCTTTAGTGACCGCTCAAGAGACCAATGAATTTATTCAGGTATCAGCGCCGACTAAACATGAGTTCACTATTCATAATGTATCGGACATAAACCTCCAGGTGGATATTAGTGGAATACCGCAACCTTTTGAGTTGACAAAAAAAACATCTAAAAGACTCTCTAACTCTGGTAAAATTAAACCAAGTGTTCAAGTTTTTTACCTCATAAAAGATTTCAAAGAAGATACGAGCAGAATCGCTCAGGATATTCGAAGTAGATTAGCTTTCTCCGATATGTGGTCGGAGATTATAAAATATACAAATGATCTGGAGTGGGGAGAAGCAGAAAAAATATTGCAGCAGTACGCCTTATCTCCGAATACCATTAGCTTATTTAAAGAGATAAGAAACCGTGACGCGATGTGTAAAGCTTCCTATGGAACCAAAAATGAATGGAGTCCACAGTTTACACGATTCTCTATAAAATCAGAAGTTAATATCAAGCAAGGAGTAGCTCCCATGGGAGCGTTGTTGGTTGGCTTCCCAGTACGCCGACAAGGTTTGAATGACTTCTGGGGTAAAAAATCTTCACGAGGAGCACATGAGTTCATTTTTAACGGAAGGTTATTTGTAGACAAACGCTTAGGCCAAAAGTCAACTACTTTTTTTAATGCATATTGGTTTGTTGGTCGAGAGCGAATCTCTTATGGTTTGCAGAATTCAGATGGCCAAAATTTTTTCGTAGGAGAGGATTATGTTTCGACAGATGCTTCGGGTTTCTTCCCCTTAACAACAACGGAAAAAGTTAATCTTACTCAAAAACGTTGGTCTGCCGGAGCCTTCCTTCGGTGGTCCTTTTTTCCTAAAATTTATTTTGATGTTGGTGCTGGATACTACGTGCTACAAAATATAGAACTAGAGTTTGATAACCGCGAAACGGAAGACGGGATTGTGCAACACTTAGGATCCTCTAATGAATTGGAGCGTAATAAATTCAAAAAAATAGCGACACTGGATAACCCTTATTTTGGCTTAATCAGGATTGGACTTATTCCTATTAAGGGTAAAACAAAAAAATCTGTACTCTCCTCCATGGGAGGATATGATTTTGCATTGAGTTGTAAAATTTCTCCACCTAGAAATATTACGGCCAACGACGATTTTCATTTGTATACCCAGGAAGCAGGACAGTTTGTAACGGTTCCATTATCTGCGGATGCAGAAGAGAAAATAGACCTGCAATTTAACTTCAGTATTGGTTTTACTTTTTAATCAAAGGACTTATAAAAAGAATAACATGAAATATTTTTTTCTACTTTTTTTTAGCATCCTGCTTGTACAGCCTGCAACAGCTCAGGACGATGAAATTATTTTATATGACCCCATCGGGGACGCCGTTGGGGGCTTACTTACCGGAATGATTAAGGGACAAGTCCAACGCCATCAACAGCAGCAACAATTGGCGCAGCAAGCGAGGCTAATTGCGGACAAAGGTATCTTGAAAATTAATGATGGTAACTATCGAGAAGCCATCAATATTTTTACTCAGGGGATCGAAGCTTTTCCCAATATGTCTGACTTTTATTATTACCGTGGAATGGCACTTTACGCGAGTGATCAGAAAGAAAAAGCGCTGACGGATTTCGAACAAGCAACCTTGCTTTACCCTGCGCTGGAAGATGCCTATGTTCGATCTGCTAAGATCAAGGAAGATCTCTACGGACCAGAAAGAGCATTAGAAGAATTGAATCGTGGCTTGAAGTATTTACCAAGCTCAACTGAATTATTATTAGGTCGTGGGATTCATTATCGCGAAGCAGGAAACTATAAAATTGCACTTAATGACTTTGATCAGGTCTTAAGACAAAACCCTGCAAATGGGGAAGCTTTTCTTGAAAGAGCAATCTGTCACTTTCGCTTAGATAATTTTACTTACGCAATGGTTAATGCTCAGATGGCTGTCCGGTATACTCCCGATGAACCAGAAGCTCATAATGTCCGGGGTATGATTTATTATCAACAAGGGTTATTTAATGAAGCATCTCAGAACTTTGATCAGGCTATTAAATTGAATCCCAAAATGATTGCCTATTACAGTAATCGCGGCATGCTACGCTATCAATTAGGGATGACGGATCTTGCGCTGGTTGATATTGATCGAGCAATGAAATTAGATCCTGAGCATCCAGGCATATACAAGCTTAGAGGAATGACTTACCTGAAAAAAGGACAAAAGAGTAAAGCATGTAACGACTTTAAAAAGTCTTGCGCGTTGGCCGGGGATAGCACCTGTAAAGAGTACTACGAGCACTGTAAGTAAATAACTAAATCAAAACTGTTATGCGACTAAAATATTTTCTACTCCTATTAATTTGTCTTTCTTTTGTTTCGGTGCTCGAGGCCCAACCTCAGGCTCAACCCTTGGAGATACCAGAGGGTAAAAATTTTAAGTATTATTTTTCCAGGATAAAAAAGCAGACCAAGAAAAACAATAAAGTTCATGCGTTGATTTACGGGATCAAAGCAGCAGAGGCGAAAAAGAATAAAAAGCAGGCTAAAAAAATAATGCCCTTGTTGTCAGAGCGAATTAATGAGCTTGATCAAGTTATAACGACAGAAGTACTTACAACCAAAAATCAATTGACTTCTGCCAATACTCCTGATCAAAAGGTAACACTCCAAGTGCAGTTGCTTAGTCAATTAATGAACCTTGAAAAGGTCAATCAATCATTTAATGCATTACCCAGTGAGACACGAAATGGACTGCCTACACTTGCTAATTCAGCATTGCTATCAGAGTTGATCAACTCCATTCCGACAGAGACAGAGACCTTGAAAAATTTAAACTCAGAAGCTGCAAATTTTTATTTTTCAAAAGCGATGGAAAATAAAACAACGGAGAAATGGATAGAGCAATACCAACGAATAAAAACTTTAGAAAAGGTGAAATTCTATAATCCCGAATTTCAAAGTTTGCAAGAAGAGATAGATTATGCAATTGACAAAGGGATGTGCATTTTGGAGATAGACGATTACAAAAATACTTCTGGAACGGTTTTAAAAACACCGGAGTTTGGATTGCTAACTACAGAGATTTTAAAGAACGGGATATATTTGACCTTGTCTCAGGAAAAAGTAAAAAAGCAATACCCTTACTTCAAGTTGAAGGAAAGAGCTGGACAAGAAAAAGCCAATGTAAAATTTGTCTTGACCATTCAAGAAGTTACTTATGACAAAAGAGGGGTTTCTTCTAACTCGAAAACGCATACAAAGAAAAAAGAGGAGAAAGAGATAAAAGCAGAAGCAGAAGTATTTACAAAAACTGCTTACATCTCTTTTAAGGGGCAGTATTCCATTGTTGACCTTCAAAGCGGCGCCACCTTAGAAAGTGAAGCATTCTCTGCCAGTGGAAGCTGGTCAAGAAAATGGGCTACCTTTAAAGGAGATAAAGATGCCTTACCTAAACAAAAAAAGTATTTATCTACACTATCAGAAGAGCCCTATCCCAGCTTGGATGAAATGATTGGATCAACCGGTGGCGGGGGATTAGGACTTAGCCAATCGGTGGAAGGTGCTATCCTGAATTTTGCCGCAAAATATAAATAGTAACCTAACAAATAAAGACCTTTTCATGAGCCGCAATTTTGCGGCTCTTTTTGTTTCGAAAAATATTTTTTTAAAAAACGTTCACTTTTCTGATAACCGACCTTTTGATGTCGACATATACCAGTGTACGAGCTGCAGCAGTACAATTTTAAAGGATCAACGAGATCCATATTTGTCATTCACATCAAAATTTACTTATCATGAAAAATCAATGGTTTCTAATTCTTTTGTCTTTTTTAATTTTCTCTGAAGTTGTACCAGCTCAAAATGCTAACGCCACGCAAAACGAACCATCAAAACCTCAAACTAAAAGTCGATTTTATTTTGGTCTTCATTCCGAAACGTTTAAGCTCACAGAAGGCAACCTCTGGGGTTGGATCGTCGATGATTCTCCTAGCCAGGACTGGCTAATGGTTGACCTTGATTTGGCAGCAACGAAGCGAGCTAGAGGTTTTCATTTTGGCTTAGAGTATAGCTACCCTAATCACTTTGTTTGGAATGCGGATTTAGCCTTTTCTTTCAATAGTGAAGGGCGGATGTTCGGAGGTAATCTTGGATTTGGATATGAACTAAATAAGCAGAAGTTTCAAGTAACTCCTATGCTAAAATTGGGTATGGGCAATGGAAATTTTAAGTTGGGAGATATCCAAAATGAAGATCTTTTTATTCAGATTAATGATACCCAATTTTACGGCGACGAGGTAGAGGCAAGACTAAAAGATCTCTATGCTTATGCTGCTCCCGAGATTAATTTTTCTTATGCAGTAAATGAAAAAACAGCTGTTCGCCTAACGGCTGGATATAAACTAGCTAATAATCGTAAACCGATTATCGAGTTTAATGGGATCACTGATGTTGAAGAATCTGAGTACGAGAAAGATACCCGAGACCTGAATCATAGCAAAAATCAATTAAGCTTGGACGCAGTTCCACTTAACGAAAACTCAAAACTTGCAAAATTTCAAGGAGCTTATTTTAAAGTAAGCATTGTGAAAACTTTGTCCCAGAAATGATGTGATGACCGGCAGACCTGGCGCCGTTCTGGTTCTGGAGTCTGCTATTTTTCACATCGAAAACGATCGGGGTGAATATGCCCAGGTTGATAAAATATCATTAGATTGAAGTCGTTTAAGAAGTTGTTCTTAAGCGGCTTCTTTTGTTAGAGTATAAATTTTAACATGTTTTATCAATGGTAAAACATACACGTATAGATGATCTTTTATTATATTCGTGTTAGACAAGGTTGATTTTACCTGTCAACATACACTACGAGACCCAGAAAATTACTATTAGAAAACTCCTCTTCCCATGAAAATGTATCATTCGTGCGTAATCGCTCGTATATCTTTAATCCTATTTGGTCTTGTTATTTCCATCTCTTCGTATTCCTCTACCTCCTGTAGCTATTCCATTAGTTATGGCCTGATTCAAGGAACTTATACCGATGTATTAGGTAAAGTTGATCCTGGATTAGCAGAGCTAGCGGAGCAGATGATCAAGGACCATCCAGAATATTGTAACGTCAATATTCGAATTGAATTTAAAACACCACTTTCTGATCGACAACTTGTCTCTAAAAAACTCAAAGGAAACAAACACGTCTTTAAGATCTCTTATAAAGCACCAGAGTACAGTGTTACTATTTTGGATAGCGAAGGAGAAACGCTTCATGAGCTGACTTTTGCCAATGAATGGGCCAGTGTTATGTATCCCCAAGATTTATCATTTAGCTCAAAAGAAGCACTTTATCAACATTGGAACCAAAATCGGGAATTGGTATATACACAGTTAGAGGAACAATACAACGAATATCATGACCTCAAAAGGTTTTTGAAGGATGAAATGCTTAAAGAACCAACGCTATTGAGTAGCAATACTCCAATTGTTCCAAGGACGATAACAATTAATTCGAATGGAACTCTTCCCCAAAACTTAATGGCTATTCTGAATAGGATTACAGAAGAGGTAGAGATTCCGGACTTGTTACAAATGACCGCTTTGCTAAAGAAGAGAGAGGATACAGATGACAATACCTCAGGGGGAAGTAGAGGTTTATCCTATAAACGTTAAGAAGGCTGATATTGAACCTTGAGTAAATTTATTCAAGGTTCAATATCAATATTATCAGTATGTTATGCTTCTTCCTTTTGAAGATCAATACTTAACTCATCGAGTTGTTCCTGATCAA
>JAHDIP010000407.1 GCA_020630735.1 Saprospiraceae bacterium
ATATCCATTTTTTCTTAGTTCATCATATGGATAAACTATTTCCGCAAAGTGATTTGCCGTGGGAATATCCGAGAAACCGTAGAAATCAGCATTCGATACTACAAATAGAATTTTTTCCTTTTCATTTTCCGAAGGAAAACTTTGTGCATAATCGCCACAAAGTAAAAACGAGAATAACATTAAATAGAAAATCTGCATCATTTGAATTTTTTTTCTTCAAATGTATTCTGACTCGTATTTAATTTGGATTTGAATTATAAATTAGGAGTACGAAATTATAATACCACACTCAAGATGCCTGATTTACTTGCTTTTGGTAAGCGGATGGAGTGCATCCTACAATCTTTTTAAACGTACTATAAAAGGTAGATTTGGAATTAAAACCACAATCGTAACCGATGGATTCCAGGGTAAAATCGGTATTCTTCTGTAGTATTTCTTTTGCTGCTTCTATTCTATACTCGTTGATATATTGACTAAAACTTTTACCCATGTTATCGTTTAAAATTTGAGATATTGTATGTGGTAATTCATTAATTGCCCCCGCCAAATCAGCTAATTTTAAACTAGGATTGGTAAAGCGTTGATCTTCCTGAACATATTCATTAAGCTTTGAGATTATTGCCTTTGCTTTATGATGATCAATTTTCTTGTCCTTGTATTTTTCAATCGTCTTAGTCACATTAAAATCTTGTCGATTTCTAAAGACTAGTTGCAAAATGAGCAAGTAAAACATAAATGAAAACAATAGAGCTCCCAAGATATATGATGTAAAACCACAAAAGAAAAAGGCCGCCCAAATCAATAGATTACCGATATAAATGCTCAAATCCCAAATACCTTGAGCGTCTATTACATTATTCTCATTTCTTGATTTAAAAATTTTGATCACGTAAGGCGCTGCTGCCAAACTATAGAACACCCAAACCAAATAAATACTTTTAATAATATACGGTCGCCATAAGTAGACATGATGTTCGAAAGGAAAATAAAAATTGACAAATAAGATCGATGGAATTAATACCATAAGATGATAACGCCAGTATGTCTTTTGTTTTGCTGCAGAAGCATAAATAGATCGAAAATAGAAATACAGAAAAGGACCAATAAAGAGACAAGCCGTTAGTCCAAACTGAAGGTATCCAAAAGCAAGATCATGTTTAAAATAAAAAATTACCGATTTGCCTATTCTAATACTCATACAGATTAGTAGAGCACCAAGAAAGAAATTAGAAATATGCTTTGGCTGTTTAAAAAAAGAAAAATATAAGCCTAACAAAAAACCATTAAAGGCTCCAAGTGCACTAAAAAAAAACAATAGTTCATTACTGAATTCCATCCTGGCAAATACTTTATTCGAATTATAAAAGTATAACTAATTTCTTAAGAAGAAATTTTACAGATATTAAAAATAAATGCAATCTCGAGCAATTGAAAGTTCATCCCATTGTAGTTATAAACTTAATTAGTGATAAAATTCTGATCTGTAAACGACTATACAATCAACTTAATTCGTTCCTCAGCACTTCTAATGGTGGTTTACTGAGTACTTCTCTACTATTTAATAGTCCAATCACGACCGTCAGACATGTGACGATTAAAAAGACACTAAAGATAGGTAACCATTCAATATTGTATTCTAAGCGCAGCTGATATTTGGCCACCAAATAGCTTCCTGCTATTGCCAAAAGAATTCCCGTAAGTGCAGAGAGTGCCCCAATTAAAAAATATTCAACAAAGTTGATCATGATAATTTGTCTCCTACTAGCTCCAATGGTACGCAGCAATACACTCTCCTTAACCCGCTGAAATTTGCTTAACAACAAAGAACTTATGAGTACGATTAAGCCAGTAAGAATACTAAATCCTGCCATAAATTGAATGACATAAGAGACCTTCGAAAGGATATCATTTAAAGTATCTAAAATCATCCCGAGATCAACGACCGATACATTTGGAAATGCTTTTACCACCGCACTTCGATATTCGGCGGTTTTAGCTACACTTGGTGTTTTGGTTACTAATATTTGAAACTGCGGTGCTTCTTCTAATACTCCCGTTGGGAATAATATAAAAAATCGCGCCTGCATATTTTTAAAATCAATTTCACGAAGACTTCCCACATAGGTCTTTATTCTGGTACCCTGAACATTGTAGATAATTTCATCGCCGATTTCTAAATTTAAACCACGCGCGTAACTCGCACCCAAGGAAACAAAAATACTATCCTGAGTATAATCATAAGGTCCTCTAAAATATCCTTCCAACAATTCCTCATTAGATTCTAAGGTATCTCGATACGATACTCGCAATTCCCGATTTGCGGCCCAACGACTTACACGCACGGTCGTGTCCGCCATCCATTCGGCCTTTGTTCTACCCTTCCATTCTTCCATTTTCATGGTGACAATGGGCACTTGCTGAATCAATGGTAATTCAAAAGATTCTGTCATCTTTGCGATTTGATCCTTTTGACTTGACTCAATTCCGTATAATATAGTATTTGGCTGATTTCCTGCATCCATGCTTGAGACATTGGTTAACAATAAGCCTTGGATCACAAATAAGGTGGATAACACGGCCGTCCCCAATCCGATAGAAATCAATAAAGTCTGTGTTTGATTATTTGGACGAAACAAATTAGATAATCCTTGACGCCACACAAAACTCCACTTTCGTGGAATGAATTTTCTGACTGACCACATGACCCCTTTCGCGACAAGCCACAAAGCAAAAAATGCAAAAGCTAATCCTAAAACAAAAACTCCAGCAGCCACCCAATCTGCAGTCATTTGCCACAAGAATCCAAAAATCGAAAAAGCAATCAACAAATAAACACAACCAATTACATAATCTCGTGCATTGACATCTTCTTCAAAAGAACTTCGTAATGTCCGCAAAGGACTTATTCGTCGGACTCCAAGTAAAGGAAGTAGAGCAAATAAAATAGTTATAATGAGCCCAACAATTGTACCTTCTGCAATCGCTCTCCAACTCACATGGGTTTCTACTTCCAATGGCAAAATATCACTCAATAGTACTGGCAAAACCACTTGTACGATAGTACCTAAGGCTACCCCAATCAAGACACTTAAAAATCCTAATCCTACAATTTGCAACAGGTAGATCCATAGCGCATCTCGACCTCGAATACCCATACAACGCATTATTGCAATCGATGGAATCTTAGTACGGACATATATAAAAACACTACTGGCCACTCCGATACAACCCAATAATAAGCTCACCAGTGCAACCAAGTTTAAAAAGTAGTTTAATGAATCAAAGGCTTCATTTAAATTTTGTCGTCGGTTTTTAATGGTTTCAATTCTCACGTTATCATCACGAAATGTTTTTCTACGAGACTCTTTCCATTGATCGGTATCAAAATTTCCATCCCATTG
>JAHDIP010000099.1 GCA_020630735.1 Saprospiraceae bacterium
AGCCAAATCTAGGAGAAAATTACTATAGAGTTAAACAAGTCTTTAGCGATGGCTCTTTTGAATATTCAGAATTACACCGAGTCATTTTTGATATCGATTTAACAGAAGTAAGTTTATATCCAAATCCTACTTCAGGGAATGCTTATTTAAGCCTAAAACCTTTTGCAGGTAAAAAAGCCACAGTCCAAGTTTATAATACACTAGGACAAAGCCTAATAGAATTAGATGTGGATGAACTGACAGACGCCCCTCTATTATTAAATTTATCGACCTTG
This sequence comes from Saprospiraceae bacterium, assembly GCA_020630735.1. Classification (GTDB taxonomy): domain Bacteria; phylum Bacteroidota; class Bacteroidia; order Chitinophagales; family Saprospiraceae; genus JAHDIP01. Next base: position 276 of record JAHDIP010000099.1, read on the forward strand.
AACAATGGAGTATACAGTATTGCTGTAAAAGTAGATAATGAAAGATTATTCACTAAGAATATTGTAGTTTCTAGGTTATAAGAAATCATTTGTTCAATTAGTTTAGTAATTATTATCACTTCATTTAAGTGTTAATGATATTTACTCAAACAATACGATCAGTATAGAGCTTGCTCTATGCTGATTTTTTATTTTAGTAATGAGAAACCAACTATTGAGAGCAGCTAACAGCAATTCTTTATGTGATTACCTATATTTGTGGACTTTAATAGATGTTAACAACTAGGCTTGGCAATAAAATTGTACCTTAAAATAGTTCAATAGCGTCTTTAGTGACTAACAAATTAGTGAAAAAAAATAATGGTAACGAATAACTTCAGAGATCATCTAGCATTAGATAGGACAAAATTAGCAAACCAACGAACGCTTTTAGCTTACCTTCGAACCAGCTTTTTCTTCGTAGGAATGGGATTGACAATTATAGGTATTGAATCGTTTTATAAACTCAAATTTTTGGCTGCGCCATTATTCTTGGTCAGTCTAATTATAATACCAATAGGAGTGATTTCTTATATACGAGAAAAGAAAAAAATATCATTGATCGAAAAAAGAATAATGGAAAAAGTAGTGTAGGAAGAAATGAGTGGAAAGTAGCATAGGAGTGGTCAGTTCTTTTATACAGAATGGATTAGGTAATCGTACAATGTTTAGTTCCTCCGAGCACTACTTTCCTTTTAATAGTTTATGTGTTAACCAAGAAATAGTAATTTATATTATTTGGGAAAAAAGGTCCTCTCCGGTTTTCGAAGAGGAACCACATCCCAAAAACAGTTTTGAGAAAAGTTTCATACATACTTGGTAGTAGTAATGAGGGCTTTTCTCGTTGCAGTATGTGTGTTGACGTATTAATCTTGACTTTAATATATATACACTCTATTTTGAATAGAATGAAAATTAAAACATGAGATTATAACTGTTGTATAGAGGTAGTTGTGTGTTCAACCCATATATTTTCGTCAAGATACGTACGATTTATAACAATCCATTCCCTAAAACAGATTACTATTTTTGGTGACTAACTATTATCAGTCTCCATTAATTTTTGCCGTACTGCCTAAGTAATAACTTACATTACTTAGTGCTCCTAAAGCGATAAATTAGCAGGCAGCCTCCATGCCTAAGTGCTAATTTGCTAAAAAGGAATTTATGTAGCTTTCTCATAGTTTTAAACCAGCTAATAAAAATCCTTTAAAGCATCGACCTTGGAATATCTAAACGAAGAATAGGATTGAACTCCGATATCGTTGATGATTCGAAAGCAAATACTCAAATAGATGTGATATGATTACTTCCTAATGAAATAGAAAGTGGGATTAAAATTATCTTGATCGGTATAAGGGAAAGTGTAAGTAGGTAGGTTTCGGGATGCTATTCTTTTTCCTAAAATAGCTATGCAAATATAGAGTATATTATTATATTTTTTCATACCCTAAACAAGGTATTTTTTAATTAATGGTATACTGAATATATTTTATTGTTTTTCCATTCTCTAAATGCATGCGTTCGTAATATGTTTTGTATTCCAATTCTTTTAAATACAGTTTGTCAGCATAGATGTCATCATTATGGTAGAGCAAGTTACATCGCTCATCTTCAGCAATTACCTCCAATGTATATTCAGAAAGATTTGGCTCGTCTGTTTTAAGATGAACAATTCCTCCCTTTTTTAATATAGTTCGATATAGTTTCAAGAAACTAGGAGAAGTCAAGCGTCTGTTAGCTTTACTTTTTCTCAAAAAAGGATCGGGAAACGTAATCCAAATTTCGTCTATTTCGTCTTTCTCAAAAAAGAACTCAATCAATTCGATACGGGTACGAACAAAGGCAACATTATCTAATCTTTCTTCTAAAGCGATCGAAGCACCTTGCCAAATACGAGCACCTTTTATATCGAGACCAATAAAATTTTTATTTGGATAATTGCGAGCCAAGCTAAGTGAATATTCTCCTCGGCCACATGCTAATTCTAAAACTAGTGGGTTGTCATTTTTAAAATGTTGTTTTCTCCAACTACCTTTCATTTCTACTTCTTTCCCATCTTCAATGATCAGCGATGGCGTTTTAGCATCGTAGTTTTCATAGACATTTGGAAATTTTAAAATTTCAGAAAACTTAAAGAGTTTATTTCGGCGCCCCATGTATGTTTGATTTTTTTTGATGCAAATATAAACAGTTGAAAACTAATTAGCTGAAAGTATTGTCATTAAATTTCTTATTGTGGATTGAATGACTAAATACACGAATCAATAGTTAGGTGATAAGAAGATAAAGAATTACGAAGATTTGCTGAAAAATGACAAGATGGGTTGTATATTTACCTGATTTTTATTTTAAAATATTAAACCGATAATATGAAGCGTTTATCTTTATTCTTATTGCTTGCTATTGTAGTTGTTGCTGGAAATGTAGTTGCCCAAGAAATGTCCTTTGGCTTTAAGGCAGGAATGAATGTTTCCACCATTACAGGTCCTTCTGAGCAAGATGATGCTGGAAATGATTTGGAAGAGTTTAACTATAATACAGGTTTCCATGTAGGAGCGGGTATGATTCTAAAATTCACTGATCGTTTTGGGCTGAAAACAGAAGTATTGTTTAGCCAAAAAGGTAGACGCTATAATTATAACGGTCAATCTTTTCAAATTTTTACTACGAATGATGGAAATGAACTGAGCACTACTGGTCTTCGTAAAACAACTCTAAATGTCAACCATTCATATGTTGAAATTCCTGTTTCTGGGTATGCACGTGTACTGCCTTGGTTGGAGTTGTCTGGTGGTTTGTATGCAGGTATAGTCGTAGGCTCTACGGGAGCAGGTGAATGGATTTATAGCGGAACAACAGATGGAGGGGTGACTATTGATGAATTTTTGATTAACCTCGAGCACAATTATTTCAGAGACCAACCTGATGATGAGCTTTCGTTAGATGATGCTATTATGTTTTCGACGGGTAACCAGACAGTAAGTGTCCCTAGCTCCGTTGGAGCTTATTACGATATTCCTCGAAACAATGGAAATTTATATTCCAATTTTGATGTTGGAGTATTAGGGGGGATTTCTATTTTCTTGAACGAAGGGTTATATGTCGGTGCACGTTTCACCTATGGTTTTGTTGATATGACAAATAATGATTATGATGTTTCAAGAGCGAGAGCTGATGGCACTTCTTATATTTTGAGAGACGATGTAGACAAGAATATCTCGATTCAGTTTTCTGTTGGATTTAGCTTTTAAATGGTTGTTTTCTAGTATTCAAAATACCCGATTATGAAGCAATTTATCTGTACTATCTTTTGTTTGTTTTTAATAAGCATATGTGCAAGTCAGATGCATGCACAATCTTTTGTTTCATTTAAAAGTGGATATGCTTTTGAGTTTAATAAAACAGCATCGTCAGGGCAACTATACTTAGGAGCGAATGAATATGTAGTAGAACAGTTAGACGCAGCTTCCTATGGTGTAGGGGTTCATGTAGGCTTAGGAGTTGGTTTTATGCTTAGCGAAAACTTAGGTCTTCAAGTTGCTGCAGATTATGTTCGTGGATTAGTAGAACAAGATATACGTTTGCAAGGCGTTTCAACAACAAATTTGAACACTACTATTACACAGATACAATTATCTCCAATGCTTGTAATTAGTACAGGTGCTGAAGGTTTTAATCTTTATTCAAAAACTGGTTTGCTCCTTCCTGTCATGACTGACTTTGAGAAAGAATATACAGCCACACTTCCTAATGATGGTATGTTACTCCAAAAGGAAACCTTAAATTTTTCTACTAAAATAGGATTAGTAGGAGCAATAGGTTTTTTATTTAGTACAAATGAAAAACTATCTATTTTCTTAGAAGCTGAAGCGATTAATATAGCGTTGAAACCAAACTCAAATGAGCTAACGAACTATGAACAAAACGGAATAGATAAACTATCCGAACTTACAACAGCACAAAAAAATATTGATTACGTTGATCAAATAACAAATTCAGGAAATAGCAATGAAGCCCGACAAGCACTAGCCACACCGGTTTCTTTTAGTTCTTTTGGAATCAATCTAGGTCTGAATATTTACTTCTAATTTTTCACCCATTACATAGGTGGGCTATCTTTATGACATGTCAATAAGCTGATTAAGTTGTTGCTTTACAAATTGAGCTAGTTTTTTTACATAAGGTTTTGAAAAGTCAAACTTTATTCCTGCTGTTTTATAAATCTCTCCAATAGGTTTGCTATACCCTAGCTTAAGAGCACTTATGTAAGCCTCTATAACCTTTTTAGGAGCATGCTGATATTGTTGCCAAATAGCAATCGCTCCCAATTGTGCAATACCATATTCTATATAGCTAAATGGTCGTTCGAATAAATGAGCTTGTCGTTGCCAAAGAATTTCAATATACGATTCTAACCCGTCTAACTGGACTACATCAGAAGCATAGGTTTTATAAAATTTTAACCAAGCAGTATATCGTTCTTCTTTCGTATGCTGCGGCGACATGTATAACCATTGTTGAAAATGATCTATAGTAGCAATCCACAGAAGAGAAGAAAGGATATTTTCTAGATAACTTATTTTGGCTAGTCTAAGTTCTTCTTTGTTATCTATAATAAGATTCCAATGATCCATAGAAAGAAGAACCATAGTTGTAGCAGCTAATTCAGAAACTTCAGATGGAAGCTTTTTGGTACAATTTATTTGCTGGAAACGGGTTAAAAAAGAATGTACTGCATGACCACTTTCATGAACCATTGTATAGGTATCTCGTATGGACCCGGATGTATTCAAGAAAATAAATGGGATACCTATCGCCGGTAGTGGCATATTATAATCTCGAGGATATTTATTCGTTCTTACACCTAAGTCGAGGTGTTCCATTTTGTCTAAAATAGAAAGGCAGGTTCCGAAATACGGGTCAACTGCTGATAGACAAGCTGTAGTCTTTGCTATTAACTCTTTGGTATTGTTGAACGTTTTTATAGGGGCAGAAGAATCAATATTGACTTGGGTGTCCCAAGGACGAAGTTTTGGTACATTCAATTCTTTTTTTCTAATAGAATGAAAGTGTTCGACAATAGGTTTTACTTCTGCTAATATTGCTTCATGAAAAAGATTACAATCCTTTGGAGCATAGTCAAAACGTTCTAACGCTTTAAATTTATAATCTCTATAATTATCAAAATGAGCATTTTGAGCGATAAGTTGCCTTTGCTGAAATAGTTCATCAAACAAGTTATTTAAAGGCTCTTTCAATATTATTAGTTGATCATTGATGGAACGATAAGCCTTTTCTCGTATGCTTCGATCCGTATTTTCCAACTGACTATTTGCTTCAAGCAAGGAGATTTCATTGTTATCCAAGTTTATTGTAATAGAAGATAGCAACTGATCGTATTGCTTGGACAATAGTTGACTAGAAGCAATAAGTGGACGATTTTGTTCCGAAAATAGTTCAAGTTTGTTTTTTATACTTCTAATAAATATAAAGTACTTTTTGCTATCTAGATCAGCACAAAAAGGGGAGTCGATTAACAATTGATTAAGTTGATGTTGGGCCGCTAATACTTTAGGGTAAAGTTCTTGCTCAATATATTCATATAAAGCTTGGGCGCTTTCGTCCGACCGATTTTGCGTGAATTGTATATATCTTCTATTCAGCTCTTCCTCGATGACTGCGTCCAATTCATTCCAATCCAATATCCAACGTTCTAACTCCCCAACGGACGTAATTTGTCTGTTGATGATTTCGTTATAATACGGCTTTAACTTTGACCAACTAGTGATTTTAAATCCTTTAGGCAGGTATTCCCGTTCTAAAAGCCGTGGTGTTTTTAGTATACTCATAGTACTAAGGTGAAGTTTGTTTTCAAAAGTCTTCAGCCTTTGTGTTCTCTCAAGGGTATAAAAGTAGTATCTATATCCGGGAAATAAAAAATAATAACGATGCAATATAACAAGTCAAATGCATATGTTATGATTAACTAAGTCCCTTAAAGTAGTACGTGTTAATAAAGTGGGCAATTTTAGAGTTAAGATTTTTTTGGTAGTTTTTCATGAAAAATCAATACATAGGCGAGCTACGGATTTATTTTTTATGAAAAAATAACGAAAAAAAATAGCTATAAAATACCTGATTAATTAGCACGTTATACAGAAACCGAAGTGGTTTTCGGATTGTCAAACGATTAAAGCTACTGATAATCAATCAAATGCTACTGACGATGATCCTAAAACCGAATACCGGTAGGTATAACTATAGTTGAGTATCTAATTATTGGGCTTTCAAAAGGAGTATTTATTTGAAGTGGGTAAATTAAATGAAAGTGAAAAATACACTTTACGTTTGTAATAAGGAGCTGATATACAGCAAATGATACGTTTGAGTTTTTATGTTTATATTGACCGAACACTTGAGCTCGGCAATATCGGCTGAAGTATTATTATGGGGGTATGCATTATACTAATGGGAAATCATGCATACCTACAACTTGTAGTGCAAAGATAGTCCCTTTCAAAATAATTATCCACAAAATTGGATAATTAGGAATGAGTTAAAAATAAATTAGATTCTTGGCTTGTTTTTTTGCCTTATTAGAGACCAAAATTCAAAACTATAGAACAGAAATTTATGAATACCTCATTGCTTACTTGTTGCCTTAATATTTCTATGCCTTTTCCTGTTCTTCTTCTTTAGCTGCTAAAGCTGCTGCCTCTTCTTCTGCTTTTTTATCATCTTCTTCAGAAGGAATAAGCGAACGTTCGTTTAAAAAGTTGAACCATTTGATGACTTTTTTAATGTCACTCATAAAGACACGATCAGTATCATAATTGGGTAAGATCTTAACGAAATAATCTTTTATTTCGCCAGCAGGAGCATTTACAGCTACAGGAGGATTAGACTCAAGTTGTTCTTGCATAGTGCGAAGAATAACTTTAAGCTCTGTAGAATCATCGTGTGTGTATATGCCAATAGAACCGAGAGGAGTAAATTGATGTTTTCTACTAGGGGCAAATTTTTTCTTGCCTGTATCTATTTCTTCTATGATTAAACCGTTGTTACGGTTAGCTGCCATTTTATATATTCCGGGTAAGCCACTAACGGCTACTAATTTGTCAAATTCCATTTGTTATATTTTATTCGGGTTGCAAAACTACAAATAAGTATGCAAGCTACCAAAACTAAATAAAAACTATACGCCCAAAATAGACGCAAAATATTGATAATGAGCTCAAAAAAACTTTTTAAACAAAAAAAGTCTTTTGACTATGAACAGGTTTAAATTTATCTTGGTTGAAAACCAAGATAAATTTAAACAAGCGCTACTGTTATTATTAATAACGTAATAATTTATCCAATTGTTCTTTAAAACGTTGGACTGGTAAAAAGTCTTGTTCTAAAGGAATGGCAAAAGGTATCGGAGTATCCAGACTAGCAGCTCTCAATACAGGAGCATCAAGGTGTTCGAATAAATGTTCGCCAATATGTGCAGCTAATTCTCCGCCAATACCACCAAATAAAGTGTCTTCGTGTAATATGATAACTCTATTTGTCTTTTTAACGCTGTCTTCAATTGTTTGATAATCTAATGGTACCAAAGTACGTAAGTCGATAATCTCAGCATCAATTTGCATTTCTTCCGTTACTTTTTTCGCCCAATGCACACCCATACCATAGGTAATGATGGATAAATCAGTACCTGTTTGGGCAACAGCCGCTTTCCCGATTTCAATAGTATAATAGTCGTCTGGAATATTTTCTGTCAAGCTTCTATACAACGCTTTATGTTCAAAAAATAAAACGGGATTAGGGTCTTCGAAAGAAGCGAGTAAAAGCCCTTTTGCATCCTGTGGGTTCGATGGATAGACAATTTTTAAACCTGGTACATGTGTAAACCAAGCCTCATTACTTTGAGAGTGAAAAGGACCTGCTCCAACACCACCACCAGTAGGCATACGAACGACAACATCTGCATTTTGTCCCCAACGATAATGCGTTTTTGCTAAATTGTTGACGATTTGATTAAAACCACAGGTAACAAAATCTGCAAACTGCATTTCAACCATTGCTTTTTGTCCCTTTATACTAAGACCAAGCGCAATACCCAATATCGCACTTTCGCACAGTGGCGTATTGCGAACACGATCTTTTCCAAATAAATCAGTAAAGCCCTGAGTGATTTTAAAGACACCGCCATAATCAGCAATATCTTGTCCCATTAAGGTAAGATTGTCATATTTTTCCATAGCCAAACGAAGTGCATCAGATATGGCATCAATCATTCGCTTATCAGAACTTGCATTGCTAGAAGGAGCAACGATTTCTTGTTGATAAGGAGCAAACACATCGCCAACTTCTCTAGCGGTATTAGCAACAACTTCAGGCTCATTTGCTGCATAGCTTAAGCCATCTTCAATTTGTTGTTTAACGAGTGCTCTAAAGTTTTCAATTTTTTTAGGTGTCAATACCTTTTCATCCAGTAAGAATTTTTCAAAATTGGAAATAGGGTCTTTTTTTGCCCAAGCTTCCATCAATTCTTTAGGAACATATTTAGTGCCTGAAGCTTCTTCATGACCGCGCATTCTGAATGTTTTGCACTCAATCAAAATTGGTTCAGGTTTTTTACGGATTTCTTCGGCAACCGAACTAATGGTATTATAAACATCCAAAACATTGTTTCCATCAATGGTATATGAACGCATACCATAGCCTAGGCCACGGTCAGCAAGGTCTTTGCAGCGGTACTGTTCTGAAGCAGGAGTAGATAAGCCATAGCCATTATTTTCAATGACAAAAATAACAGGTAATTGCCAAACAGCAGCTACATTGAGTGCTTCGTGAAATTCACCTTCACTCGTACCACCTTCGCCTGTAAATGCTAATGCTATTCGTCCTTCCTTTTTCAGTTTATGTGCTAAAGCTACACCACTTGCTAGCGAAAGCTGTGGTCCAAGATGAGAAATCATACCAACGATATTAAATTCTTTGGCACCAAGGTGAAAAGATCGGTCTCTGCCTTTCGTAAAACCAGCATTTTTTCCTTGCCATTGACAAAATAATCGTTCTAAAGGGACTTCTCTAGTTGTAAATACACCCAAATTTCTGTGCATCGGAAAGATAAACTCATCTTCTTTTAAAGCAGCGGTTGCACCAATAGATATAGCTTCTTGACCAATACCAGAAAACCATTTACTGATTTTTCCTTGTCGAAGTAGGATGAGCATTTTTTCCTCAATCATGCGAGGTCGTACCAATTGTTGGTAGAGTTGGATGAGTTTGTTTTTACTCAGTTTTCCTTTTTTATATTCCATAATGGAATCAGTAGCTGTAAGCATAATTTTTTTCTAAAATGAGATTATAAAAATTGATTTTTTCATTCATACCTGAACGAAGGGCAAAGGTACAAATCACCCACCACCTTTAAATATTCTATCAAAGAATTTTTTACGTTTTTTCTTACGTTCTCGTTTCTTTTTTGTTTTCTCATTCTTCTTTTTTATTTCTTCTGATTTTGAAGAAGACTTGGTACGTGGTGCTCGATCGTTTCGCTTGTTTTTATTTTTCTTCATACGCTCCTCCATTTCTTGCTGTCGTTTAGTCTTGGCAGCTTCAATGAAATCGCCTAAATCAGGATTAATTTCAGGATCTAATTCTGTAGCTTCTACAATAGGCGGTCGTTCCTCGAGATAGTTGGCACAATTGAGTGCTTCAGCTATTTCGGGAGAAGGTCCAGGAAAGGTATCGTATTGCATTTTTTCGAAAGCAGGATCGGCATAAACCTGTTTCATAAACTCTGCCCAGATAGGTAAAGCGGTATTGGCACCTTGTCCTAAACTTATCGTACGAAAACGGACATCAGGAGTCTGACCACCAACCCATGCACCAGCTACTAAATTGGGAGTATAGCCAATAAACCAACCATCTGCATGTGATTGAGTTGTACCTGTTTTCCCTGCAATTTGATTCTCAAAATTATATCTGAAGCGAAGTCGCCTACCTGTTCCATTATCTACAACCGATTTCATCATGTGGATGATCATGTCTGTTTCGTCTTCTGTAAAAACACGCTCCTCCTCACCAGATTCTTCCATGTCAAAGTCAGCTATTATTTCTCCTCTAGCGGTTTCTATTCTACTAATATAATATGGGGTAGGATGTATACCTCGGTTCGCAAATGTGCCGTATACTTGCACCATATCATACAAGGAGATATCGACTGCACCAAGCGCTATCGCAGGTACTTCTGGTATGTTACTACTAATCCCCATATACTCAGCCATCATTTTTACAGAATCGACTCCAGTACGCATGATGAGATTGACAGCGACCGAATTGACAGAGCCAGTCATTGCACCAGCCATAGAATAAACACCACCGTAGTGACCATCAGAATTTTGTGGTTGCCAGTCATCATATTCAGTATAGGTGACTAAACGATTGTCGATATATTCGCAAGGCGGAACACCATTTTTGAGGGCAGTAGCATAAACAATAGGCTTGAAGGTAGAACCTACTTGTCGTCTAGATTTTACGTGGTCGTACTGGAAATATTTTTGATCCGTACCACCTACCCAAGCTTTGATGTGACCAGTATTTGGTTCCATCACCAAAAAGCCAGCACTAAGTAAAGAGTAATAATATTTGATAGAATCGAGAGGCGACATTGTTTTTACTTCGTCTCCATTACTTCCATATATTGTCATACTTACAGGGATCGCAAAATTCTTACGAATGGCAGCTTCCGATTTTCCTGCTGCTTTTAGCTTTTTGTATCGACTCGATTTTTTGATGAGTGGTGTAAGTACATTATCATCTCTCCAAGGTTTACCATTTTGCCAGTGCTCATCAAAGTCTTTTTGGAGTTTTGCCAAATGCTCCTTAACAGCTTTTTCGGCATATTCTTGCATTCTAGAATCTACTGTGGTATAAATTTTTAGTCCATCAGTATAGATGTTATATTCAGAGCCATCGGGCTTTTTATAATTTTTTATTGTTTCTTTTAATTCTAAACGTAAATGTTCTCTAAAGTAAGTACCGATGCCTGCTGTATTACTTTCTCGATTATAACTTACACCTAATGGTTTTTTCTTTAAGACTTCACATGCTGCCGAAGTGATGTATCCGTACTTCTGCATTTGATTAAGAATAACATTTCGACGTTTTAGCGCACGTTCAGGATTATTAACTGGATTATAAGAAGTTGTTGCTTTCAGCATACCAACAAGTACAGCAGCTTCTTCAATTTTAATATCTTTAGGAGTGGTATTAAAAAACTGTTTTGAAGCGACTTGTACTCCATATATATTTCCACTGAATGGAACGGTATTGAGATAAAGGTTTAATAGTTCTTCTTTGCTATATGCTTTTTCTAAACGACGGGCTGTAAACATTTCCCGTATTTTATTAATCGGAATAGATAAAAAGCGATGTCGTTTTCGAGGATAAAGATTCTTGGCTAATTGCTGGCTAAGTGTACTACCTCCACCCGATGAGTCGTCGCCCATTAATACGGTTTTGAATAACACCCGCATTGCTGATCTAAAGTCTACCCCTTTGTGTTCAAAAAAACGTGCATCTTCTGTAGCTACTAAGGCATTAATGAGGTTTTCAGAAATATCGTCGTAGTTGACGGTAGTTCTATTTTGAATAAAATATTTACCTAACAGAACGCCATCTTCGGAGTAAACCTCAGAAGCTGTATTATGTTTTATGTTTTTGATATCAGCTTCGGACGGAATATTACCAAAGGTGCCAAAGCGAATCATCATGACAAATATGATGGTAGAAACAATTCCTAAAATAAACAAACCTAAAAGGACTTTTAGACCTAAGCTTACTTTTGGGTTTTCGTCCATAAAAAGACTAATGCGTTCCTTGAAAGATGGGGCTTCGTTTTGAGAAAATTGATTATCTGACATAGTTCAGAACTGTTTTAAAAATATAGCTTGTCATTAGAATCATATAAAATATCAATGCATCTTTTGACTATTATATCGTAACCAAAGTGTTTTTCAGATTACTAAATGTTTAGCGCTACTGAAAATATAACGGTGGTAACCGATGATGATCCGATAACCAATACCTGAAGGTATTTTATGCATTGATATAACATAAAAAGTAATTATACGATTAAAGGTACAAAGAGTTTTCGCTTTTGCCCTAATATTAGGCAACACGTGTTACTTAACGCAGTTATAAAGGTCAATATTACTGGTATTATAAACAAAAAAGGGTTGGTTTTGCCCTATTAATCGTCTAAAACTTCTTGTAATATAGTATGCGCATTGATCGTAGGAAGATTTTCGATGTGTAAACGGTAGTAATTGATGAGTTGTGTGAGCAATAATTTACGATTAGCTTTTGATAATTTGATGAGGTGAGAATTCTGGGCGGTACTATTTAATAGTTGATCTAGAATTTGGCTAATTGTTGGCTTCAAAAAATAAACATGGTTGACTTGCTTAGTGAAAATGCCTTCTTTTAGATCGAAAAGAGGACTTAGTTCGGAGTATTTTCCGTCGGGTCGAAAGCCTAGAAAGGTGGAAAAGGTTAACATAAAATGTAAGTGCAAATTGGCGATAGAGTGGGGCGTTTTATCCAAATGCAAAAAAGTATCAAATAAAAAATTGAACAGTGCTTGATTTTCTTCTGCTTCTTGAATTGTTTTTTGTGCCAACTCTGCAATAAATAATCCCAAAGATCCTTTCAAAAAATCAAAAGGGATACTACTATAAACTTCGGCAGTCTTAATTTCTTTTATTCTGCAAAGTTCCTTGTCATCACGATGATAAGCAACGATTTCTACCAAGGTCATTACTTGTAAAAGACTAGGACTAATACGGGCATTTTTTTTCCGAACGCCACTTATGATATAAGAGCGCAGCCCTTTTTCTTCTGTATAAATATCGCTAATGATACTTGTTTCAGAATACTTGATGGAACGTAGGATAATACCTCTTGTTTTGATCAACATATTCCTTAGTATTGGATAATATATCGGATACTTACACCAAACTCATTATAATACAAGCCATCACCAAACGGTTTTTGGAAGGGACGAAAACTCGGTTTGTAGTCAATACTAAAATTCATCGGAAAGCGGGGGAGGGTATAGTCTAAACCGACTACAGCATCGACACCAAAAACAGCATTACTTTCATTTCCACCCAAAGAAATTCCACCACCAGCAAAAAAGTTAAGCTTATAGTTTAGAAAAAAATGATACTCATAAAGAGCAGTCAATCCAAGCACTCGACCATTGGTAAAATTAAAACCTAGAATAGCATCGATTGCTCCTGCAAAAGTGACATAACGTTTGTAACTAATGCCCGTATTGGGTCCACCTCTAAAACCAATGGCATGAGAGTAATTGTCTTGAGCTTGTAGATTAGGAGAGCAAGTAAATAGGGCGAAGAGAAAAAGTATAAGGATTTTTTTCAAAAGCATAAAAATATAAATTTCATTTCTTAAAAGGCTAAATCTGTATATTCGTCGTCCAAGTCTTTTAATTTCGTTTGTTTATAATGTTGTTTGGTAAAGATACGTTCTTTTTGGCGTTCAACAATTAGGCGAGCGAGACCAATATTGGGTGCTTCTGCTGTTCGATTTTGTAATACATCGTTGATCTTATATTCCAAAATATCTAAACGATACATTAAACTCAAGAGAAAATCGAGCCGATATTCAATCATATAAGCGACTTGATTAGCTAAATGATCAAATAATGCTTCGTCACTGATTTCATCTTCTCCAACTTCAAGCTCAAAGTCCCGAATGATAAGCGTTTTGGTCTCTTTTGAAATAGGTTTTTCCATAAAAATAATAGCTACTAATTAGCTCCAATATTCGCCAAAATTGAGGATATAAACAAGATTCAAATAGCATTTAAGAGCGATACTTACATAAATCTTTCATTCACAAGTACTTAGCGAAAAAGGGATATTCCATATTTGAAGTACAAAAGCTTTGCTAAATAAGCAATAAAGTGGTATATTTGCAGCCATTTTGGGGCGAATGCACCTCAAATATTTATTTTAATTAACTAAAAATACTTCACTTAATGAAAAATTACGAAGTAACTTTCATCGTAGATCCTGTGCTGTCGGGCGATGAAATAAAAGCGACAGCGAAGACATATGCCGACCATCTTACTAAAGAAGGATGTAAGATAGTGGCAAATAATGAAATGGGTTTGCGCCAATTGGCTTATCCAATTAACAAGCGTACCACAGGTATTTATAACTGTATCGAGTTTGAAAGCGAAACAGGTGCCTTGGTTAACAAATTGGAATTAGCTTTTCGTCGTGATGAGCGTATCATGCGTTTCTTAGTTGTAAGACTAGATAAGTATGGCGTAAAATACAACGAAGACAAAAGAAATGGTCTTATTGGTAGCAAGAAGAAAAAAGCAGCTCCTGAAGATGCAAAGGACGCTCCTGCTAAATCGGCTAAGTCGAAGCCAGCTCCAAAACCAGTAGCTAAGCCAGCAGCTAAACCTGCTCCAAAGCCAGCAACTGAAACTGCACCAGCAGCAGTGGCTACGCCAACAGCAGAGGAAGAGGAATAGACCCAATTTATTATTAATCAATTAAAGTAAAAAATCATGGCATCTAGAGATGATATAAAATTCTTAAGTAATCCTAAAATAGGCCTGAAGCGCAAAAAATATTGCCGTTTCCGCAAATTTAATATTCGTTATATCGATTATAAAGACCCTGACTTTCTAATTCAGTTTGTAAACGAGCAAGGTAAAATTTTACCTCGTCGGATTACTGGTAACTCTTTGAAGTACCAACGTAAAGTTGCAACAGCTGTAAAGCGTGCAAGACATTTAGCGATGTTACCTTATGTAACTGACCTTTTAAAGTAATTTTTTGCTTCGTCTTAAGAAGCTATATAACGTTTAAATTCTACAAAAATGGAAGTCATTTTATTAAAAGATTTAGATAAAGTAGGCGACAAGCACACCATTGTTTCTGTAAAAAATGGCTATGGTCGCAATTTTCTTATACCTCGTGGATTGGCCTTAATCGCAAATGACGTCAATCGAGGAAAATTAGATGATCTGAAGAAACGTGAAGAGGCAGAAGAAGCTAAGAAAGTAGGTTTCTACCAATCTATTGTTGATAAGTTGGATGGAAAAGTACTTAAGATTGGTGCTAAGGCTGGTACTAGTGGAAAAATCTTCGGTAGCGTAACTAATGTTCAAATTGCTCAAGCATTAAAAGAACAGTTTGATGTTGAAGTAGATCGTAAAAAGATCGATATTCCTGAAGAGGTGAAAAACTTAGGAGCTTACGAAGCAGTATTAAACTTGCATAAAGAAGTTGACGGAAAAATTAACTTCGAAGTTGTTGCTGAGTAATATCTAAAAGATAATACTACAAAAAAGCCGCTTAATCAAAATTGACTAAGCGGCTTTTTATGTATAAAAAATAGTATTATTCTAATTTAAATTTTACAGGAAGGTTGTAGTATACACTTACTTCTCTGTTTTCTATTAAACCAGGAACCCACTTACCGTTTATTTCCTCCATTTCATTTATAATTCTCATTACTTCAGCATCGCATCCACTACCAATTTCTCGCACAACTTGAGGTTCAACAATAGAGCCTGATTTATCTACAATAAAACGAATAACGACTGTTCCCTCAATTCCATTTTCACGTGCTTCGGCAGGATACTTAATGTTTTTGTAAATGTATTGTAACATTTTTTTCTGAGAACATTGCTTTCGCTCGTCAAGATCAACAATATCCTCACAGCCTGGGAAACGTGGCATTTCATCTACTTTTTTGAAAATGACATCGTCATCAGTAGATGTTGGGGCAATAGGTTTTTCTGTTGTTACTTTATCAATAGGATTAGGAATATTTATTGCTTTATTTGTGTCTTCTTGACAAGAGAAAAACAAGAGAAAAACAAAAGAAAGGGGTAATGCAAAAAGATATTTTTTCATAGCATTAGGTTGGGATTTACGTTTAGTCATCATAGCTATACGATTTTTAAGTTGTGATTGAATAAAATTATTTGCTAGCTGGAATTGTAAACCAGGTATAATCTGTTTGAGTAGTAGGTAGCCGTAGGCTCTTACCTCAGTATGTTGAAGCACGGCTGCATCTGCTAAAAATTCGTGCGTATCTTTTATTGCTCGTTTGTACAAATGGATAAATGGGATGCACCATAAAAGGATGCAAACTAGCTCTACTAATATCACATCAAGGCTGTGTCGTTCTCTAATATGAGCAAGTTCATGAGCCATTATTTTATCACTTTCAATATTGTCTAAAGGCATTTCGTTTGACCAAAAAAGATAGTTGAAAAAAGAAAAAGGTAGATGATCTTGGTTGGTATGTACAAAGGTGTATTTGTCTTTTATGCTTATCGTACTATCGTTATATAGTCGTATTATTTTAGCAATCCCATACAGAAAACGAATGCTAAAAAATAAAGCACCTACTGCATAAATAAAAAGTAGTACATTCAATAAAGAAAAGGATGCTGCCCAGAGATTTTCTTGTGAAGCAAGATCAATTTGCTGAACACCAACTGTAATGGGCTCGAGATATACTGTAGCAAAATCTGTTGCAGCAGCAGGCAGCGGCAAACTAAAATTTAGTAAAGGAATAACCAAACCAGCGACAAGTGTAGAAAGCAAATAGAACCGATTAGCTCTAAAGAACGTTTCCTTTTTTAGTAGCAAAGCATAGAATAGATAAAAACCAAACCAACATAAACTGACTTGTAAGATATAACTAATCATTTTGTTGTTCTTTTGTGTTATCTAATTGGTTAATCATCTCCGTTAAATCTTTGATGTCAAGGTCTTTTTCTTTGACTAAGAAAGAAACCAATTGCTTCATCGAACCTCCAAAGTAATTGCTTACAACGGAGTTGATCGTCCGTTTGCTATAATCTTCTTTGCTGATAATAGGAAAGTATTCGTAGGTTCTACCATACGCTTTGTGGTCTAAAAATTCCTTCTTTTCGAGTATTCGTACAATAGAAGATATCGTACTATGAGGTGGTTTAGGATTACCAAGTTGATTGATAATATCACTCACCGTACAGCGTTCAAGTTGCCAAATAAGCTGCATAATTTCCTCTTCTACCTTTGTTAATTGTTTCATATAAATCTTATTTGATTGTTGTATAAAACAAATATATAACGAAAAAATAAGTTTTGCAACTTTTTAATACGTTTTATAACGTAAAAACACGTTGAATTGGAAAAATAATCTTTTTACAAAAAAAACACAGTAGTAGGTGTTACACTTTCATACTAGATGTTCTATAGCAGTATCATTTGAAACTAAATAGAATTATTATGAAAACAAGATTATCAATTCTCAACAAAACTCTAGGCTTTTTACTTAGCCTTCTTTTAGTCATCAGTACGACGACTGCACAAGAAAATTATCACCGAGCATATGATTATGGAGGTGCAACGTTTACTCAAGCGATAGAGCCTACCTCTTCACTGGATTTTGTTACTACAGGTTGGGTCAGCCCGCCTGGCTCAAATGTTGGACAAATGACCTTGACTTCATTGAACAATAGTTATGATCATCTTTGGACAAAAAGATATGGTTCACCTACTATACCAGATCAAACCATATTAAAAGCTTTGGATGTAAAAGAGTTTGGAGTTGCAAGTACAACACTCCCAAGTGGTTATGCCGTTTGTGGTGAAATGACTTCTAATACTGGAAGTATTCATCCATTTATTATGGTTACAGATGCTATGGGAAATCCAGCTTGTATGACAGAACTCCAATTGGAAGGATCGTTAAAATCTATTCTTCCTATAGGAGGAGGTCTTACTACTGACGATATAGAAGGATTTGTAGTTTGCGGTCATTTCATAGAGCCAAACACAGGTAATCGTTCAGCCTTACTTGTACGTACCGATAAATGTGGAATTCCTATTTGGTGGACAACAGTTATTTCTCCAGGTTTTTCTTCTACAGGAAACGATCAGTTGGAAGATGAATATAATCAGGTAATCAGAGGCCACGACCCGAATACTTATCATGTGGTAGGAACCTGCAATATTGAAGATGACCCATGTGCTAGAAGAGGGGATGTATTATTGACAACTTTTGAAATAGATAATACAACAACAACTCCTTCTATTTTTGGTGTAGCTTACGGAAGAACAATAGATGTTTGGCAAAATGAAGAGGCATATGTAGTTGAGCATGGAGAGTCGATTAGTTTGAATGTTCAAAATACTTTAGCAATAGGTGGACATACTATTTATACAAAAGCTGATCCAGCAACAACTAATTGTGATGTTCTTTCTCAAGATTTACTATTATTAAACTTAGGTTCGCCTACCTCATTAAATTTTGCAAGAGAATATAACCTTCAAGATAGAGATTTTACAGACGAAATTTCTTTTGATGGAAATAATATTGGTTGGACAGGAACAAGTGATTCTCATGGGTTTATGATGGTTACAGATTTTGTTGGAAATACAGTGAATAATGTAAATATTATTACCGGTGGTCCTATAGTAACAGCTCTTCGTTCTATAACGTATAATCCTACTGTTGGTCGTTTTGTTGCAATAGGTATTGGAGCCGCTCTTACAACTTATGGGAATGCTTATTTGGTAGAAAAAAATCCATTGCAAGTCGATGACTGTAATGATTATATTATTGATCCTAATATTATAGGTGTCAATTTAGAAGTTGTAGATGTACAAATTCAACAGTATGAAAGTCCATATAATGAACATCAAATAATTGCTCAAGAGATTCCAGTTGATGATGAAGTTCTTTGTGATGGAGTTTCCCCTCTACCTTGTTCACTTGATGATTACTCTATTGCAAATATTTCAGCTTGTAATGACAATGGAACACCATTCGATAGTACAGATGATTTCTATACAGCAGATATTACACTCTATTACAATAATCCTCCTGCTACAGGTACATTGGAACTAGCAGGAGATGCAACTGCATCTACAGGATTATATGGTTCAACGACACATACCTTTACTGGAGTCGTATTACCAGCCAATGGAGCTACTGCCAATATTATTGCTTATTTTTCTGATGATACTTCTTGTAGCCTGACATTTACTTTAAGCGCAGTAGCCTCTTGTTCAACGGGAACTACTTGTGGTATACCAACCAATATTACAGTTAATGTTATTAGTGGAAACATTGTGAAGCTAAACTGGACAGCTGTAGTAGGTGCAAGTTACTACAAGGTTCGTTACCGCACTACACCTGGCGGTAGTTGGATTACTGTGAGTACACCAATCAATGCTAGATTTTTAATTAACCTTATTCCAAACACGGCTTATCAAATTCAAGTAAAAACAGTTTGCGCAACAAGTGCTTCTGTTTGGTCTCCTTCCTTGTATATTACAACAGGTCCAAATGCTTGCTTTAGTCCAACAACTTCAAGTGTGACTTATGTAAGTAGTACTATAGCAACAATAAATTGGACGCCGACTCCAGGAGATGTTAAGTATAAAATTAAGTACAAGCCTGTAGGCGGATCTTGGACAACTACACCAACGTTTACTCCTCCAACTTACACATTGACAGGACTTATACCTGGTCATGATTATCTCTTTAAGATAAAGACGAAATGTTCTGGAGGTTGGGCTCCTTGGTCACCACTATTCACTATGACCATGCCACCATTTGCACCAGATGTAAATAGTCGTTTAACAAACAAAGAGATCAGTATTAATGTTTATCCAAATCCTGTTGTTGATGAACTAAGTATAGATTTAGATGCATCAACGACAAATAGAATTAGTATTTACAATACAAATGGTAAAGCAGTACGAACGATAGATGCGATTAATAGTACAACTAGAATTAATGTATCTGATTTACCAGCAGGAATTTATTTGATCAAAATTTCGACCTCAACAAAAGAGATTATCACTAAGAAATTTGTAAAGCAATAGGAGGGTAATTTAAACTAATCAAAGTACTAAAAAAATGACCACTCAATTTATTGAGTGGTCATTTTTTTATAAAACTATTTAAATATTGGACTTTATTCTAAAGAAATTTTTACGGCACAAAAAGCGTCTTTTTATCTCACTTAGAGGCATACCTACTCATAATCTGGTTCATCCTCACCTGAAAGCTCTATGGGGATTAGGTTGTGGGCGTTTCTTGGCTGAAATAAAAAACACTTCCTTTTTTGCTCATAAAAACCTTTTAGAATTAAGTTTTTTGTATTAAACATCAGCATCATCGACTGCATCAGCGGCCGCATCTTTTACACTATCGATTCCTTTATCGACAATGTCTTTTGCTCCTCCAGCTACATCACTGGCTGCATCTTTTACACTATCAACGACATCTCCAGCGACATTTTTCGCACCGTCTACAACGGAACCTGCTGCATCTTTAATACCACCTAAAAGACCACCAGCTTTTTCAGCAGCTCCACTTCCCAAATCCTTCGCCCCATCAACGACATTACCTGCGATATTTTTTGCTCCGTCAGCGACATCACCTGCTTTATCTACTACAGCGCCACCGACATTTTTAGCTCCGTCCACAACAGATCCAGCAGCTCCTTTCGCCCCATC
>JAHDIP010000408.1 GCA_020630735.1 Saprospiraceae bacterium
AAAAAATGATGAATACAAAACTACTAACAATTATCTTTGTTTCGAAATAGGAAAGATATTTGTTTGAGAAATACTACAACCATGCATATTACCTACATCCCCGCTAAACATATTAATCAATGAAGTTATTAGGCTATTTTCTAAGCATTAGTATTTTGCTATCCATTCCTACGTCTAATACTTGGGATTTCAAGAAAGAAAAACAAGGAATAAAAGTCTTTACTAGAGAATCGACAATCGATAATCTAAAAGAACTTAAAATTACGACCTCTGTTACAGCTCAACTGAATAGCATCGTTGCTGTACTAAATGATGTTGACTCCTATAAGGATTGGGTATATAAGACGAAAGAAGCAAAAATACTTGAACGGGTCAATGAAAATTCTGTTTATTATTATAGCGAATCTGAAATGCCTTGGCCGTTGAGTAATCGAGATGTTTGTGTCTACTCTACCCTACTTCAAGATCCTGTTACCAAAACGATCACTTCAACTTCTTCGAGTAGACATACTTATATTGAAAACAAAAATGGTATCGTCCGTGTTGAAGTACTAGAATCTAAATGGGTATTTACACCTCTTGAAGATGGTACCGTCGATATCAACTATCAGATGAAAACCGACCCAGGAGGAAATATACCGCTTTGGATGTACAACCTTGCTATAGATCAGGGCCCTGTACAAACGATATTAGGTTTCAAAAAAATGTTAAACAATAGTAGATATAAAAATGCTGTTGTTGAAAACATTGAGGAATACTAAGAGACCGATGCGCTGCGAGAATAGAGATCGTTCCTACGGAACTGCGAGAAGTCAGGCTTTATAAGTTTTTAATTTTGTCTTGTAGCGATCTGGTGACTAAGGTTAACAAGTCTAAAATAGATTCATACATAAAGTAGTCTAACTTCTCGCAGCGAAGCGGTCTAAAAAATATCTCAAAAAAACATACAATGGCATACAACAGCATGAAAGACTGCGTCCTTGATCTAGAAAAGCATGGACATTTACTCCGAATAAAAACAGAAGTTGATCCCAACTTAGAAGTTGCAGAAATCCACCGACGCGTTTTTGACGCAAAAGGTCCTGCCCTATTTTTTGAAAACATAAAAGGTAGTCCTTTCAAAGGTGTCTCTAATATCTATGGTACATTCGAACGAACCGACTTTTTGTTTCGGCACACCATGGAGAAAGTCCAGAAGGTTATTGAAATAAAAGCTGACCCTGCCAATTTTTTAAAAAACCCTTTTCGATATTTATCTGCGCCATTTACCGCTTTGTCTGCTTTGCCAATGAAGAGTTTTGGAAAGCCACCTGTAATGTATGGAGAAACAACTATAAGTCAATTACCGCAAATCAAATCTTGGCCAGATGATGGTGGTGCATTTGTAACGATGCCTCAGGTATGTACCATGCCTCCCGACAACGATAATGTGATGAAAAGTAATTTGGGAATGTACCGTATCCAATTATCAGGCAACGATTATATTCAAGATAAAGAAATCGGTTTGCACTATCAGTTGCACCGAGGAATTGGAGTACACCATACAGCGTATAATAAAATCGACAAACCTTTTAAAGCTTCTGTCTTTATTGGTGGACCTCCTTCGCATGCCTTTTCTGCGATCATGCCTTTACCCGAAGGATTGAGCGAAATGACTTTTGCAGGAATGCTAGCGGGTCGACGTTTTCGATATAAAAAACTGAATGGAAATATTATTTCGGGAGATGCTGACTTTTGTATTACGGGTACAATTGTCAAAAACAAAAAGAAACGGGAAGGCCCGTTTGGTGATCATTTAGGTTACTACAGTTTGGAACATGATTTTCCTGTCATGGAAGTCGATAAAGTCTATCATCGAAAAGATGCGATTTGGCATTTCTCTATCGTCGGAAGACCGCCACAAGAGGACTCTAGTTTTGGTTATTTGATTCATCAATTGGTCAAAAAATTAACGCCTGGAGAATTTCCTGGCTTGGTCGATATTAATGCGGTAGATGCTGCTGGTGTGCATCCACTTTTACTAGCTGTTGGGCAAGAACGTTATATGCCGTTTAGAGAACGAAAGCCAGAAGAAATATTGACGATTGCCAATCGTATTTTAGGATCGGGTCAAACTTCTTTAGCAAAATTTTTAATCATTGCAGCCGAAGGTGATGCTCCAAATCTAGACACACATAATATTGAAAATTTCTTCAATCATGTCCTCGAACGAGTAGACTGGACACGTGACTTACATTTTCAAACAAAGACCACTATCGACACACTCGACTATTCTGGTGATGGATGGAATGCTGGATCAAAAGTCGTGATTGCTTGTTGTGGCGAAAAACGCCGCACACTAAAAGCAGAAGTCCCTATCAATTTTACGTTACCAGAAGGTTTTTCCAAACCTCGCTTTGTACAAAAAGGAATTTTAGCTATAAATGCACCAAGCTTCACTGATAGTAAAACAGGCATCGAACAAGCTCGTTCTTTTTGCGATGAAATGATGCGTTTTGATTGGGAACATATTCCACTTATCCTTTTAGTTGATAATAGTGAGTTCACACAAACGACTTTAAATAATTTCCTCTGGGTCACCTTCACTCGTGCCAATCCTTCTCACGATATTCATGGTGTAGATTCTTTTGTAGAACACAAACATTGGGGCTGCCGTGATGCCTTGGTCATTGATGCCCGTATCAAACCACACCACGCTCCTCCGCTAATTGAAGATGCGACTGTTTCTAAAAAAGTGGATCAGTTATTTTCTAAAGGTGGTGAGTTGTATGGGGTGTTGCCGAAAGTGCATGCGGTGGCTGGGGTGTAATGTTAAAATCGAATCATTTATTTTTTACTATCAAAAAAACAATTATATTTGTATCACACAAATAGGGTGTGAAAACTATACAAAATCAAACTATTATTTTTTTCACAAATCATCAAGTTATACGCATTGACTTAAACATGAAATCAATGCATAGAACTTTGACACACCTTAGTACATAAAAAGGACAGCATGTTATAATTAGACTTGTCTATAGACAAGTGTAGACTTGTTTCGGCATTCAGCAAGATGTATAAATACACCTTGTATAACATAATATTTTTTAACTAAAACACGATTAGCTATGAAGAAGCAATTGCTCCTTTTTCTCTCTTTATTTTCTTTGGTCTATCAGACCGCTACAGCACAAGAACCATGCGCTACAGACACTTTAATGTCTATGTTACTGAGTCAATCTCCTGAATACGTTGATGCTAGAGAACAGTTTGAATTAAATTATCAAACGCAGCCACAGTTTAGAGTGATACCTGAAGATGTAATGGAAATTCCCGTTGTCTTTCATATCATGCATAACGGAGGTCCTGA
>JAHDIP010000409.1 GCA_020630735.1 Saprospiraceae bacterium
TAAACAGATGAAACAGAGTTGTTTATAAGTTCAATTTCGCTTTTATACGATCCGGAATAGCATCTTTATGCACTACGATTGAAATAGTATTCATCAAGAAGTATTCTTTAGAAGCATAAATGTAACCATTAAATCCTAGGTTCTTTGTTCCCCAAGAATTTTTAGTTACATAGTATTCATTTCCTGTTTGGTCTTTTGATAGCCCAACGATGTGCATTAAATGATCATCGGTGAGCGAATGCGTGTCAAACTCTTGCTGACGCATTTCTTGAGTTACAGTCATTTGAGGATGTGGTGTACGGAAAAATTCATTCATTTCATTTGCCTCAATCATCCCTTTTTTGTCTGGTAGAATAGCCATCCCTTGTTTAGCAGAGAAGCCACGTTCACTTACATCGCAATCCCATTCTAGTGAATGACCATTTTGTAAAGCATAGTCAGCGATAGCCGCTAATTCTTCAAAGGGTACATTATAAAAAGTACCATCAGAAAAATTATCAGGAACTTCTAAAACGAACGTTTCATAAAAAGGGTGATGCGAAAAGGAGCTAATCGAAACATAATCATCGGCATCAAGACCGACTAATTTTTTCGAAAAACTTTCAGGTGTATAGTTATTTCCATTATATTCAAAATTTTCAGGCACTTTTCCGATATGTTTATCCATGATCAAATTAAAAGAATCCCTCCAAGTTAGTGGAATTTCATCCAATTTCAGTAAGCGTTTTAGGTAAGTCGTTAGTTCTTTCGCCATTTTACCATGGTTGTGTTTTGGAGCATTGCCGACTATACCACTATAGGCAGATTCGGGCATTGCACCATGATCTTTCAACGCGAATAAAACATCGTGCCCAAGACTACCTTCACTAAAATTAGTTTTACCATGGTAACGCAAATATTTTTGGGCTTTTTTGTTGTAGGTATGACGAACAAAATACATTTCCGAAAGATCTATGGGAGCTTTTCCCGATCGCATCATTTCAGATTCTAAATAAGATACAGTAGAAAAACTCCAGCAAGTGCCAGTTTGTCCTTGACTTTTTACTTCTGTACATGCACAATCGTATACTTTTTCGAATTGATAGCCATCTTTAGTGACCATTTTCTGCGCATTTATTGTTGATACAAAAGCGAAGATTAAAAGAAGATTCAGAAAAATATTTTTCATGGTATTAATGATTAATAGTTGTTTGAAATTTTCAATTTAAGGGGAATCTCTAGTATAAAGATAGAACGTTTCGTTGAATATTTATTTTATTTACCAAAACAAAAATGAAAGCAAATGCAATTGCTGCTACATAAACTATCCAATGAAAGCCAAACTGTAAATGGAACCCTTGAGTTGCAAACCAATTAATAAAGATCCATCTAGTCACAAAAAGACAAACAAAAGTTAGTAGTAAAACAAGTGCGAATAATTTGAGTAAATGTTTGAGTAACAGCCCGCTCAACTGTGTATGCTTATAGCCGAGTTGTAAGAGTAGTCGAATATTGTTAGAAGCCCTAGAGATGAGTAGTTGAAAGTTTAGTATAAAAATCAAAACAGCTAAAAGTACAATTGCTGTACCTATAATCGCAAAGACGGTAATTAGTTTTTTTAGTATACCAGATATTTGTCCGCCAATTAGTCTTCCACTACTTACTTCAAAATTGTTATCTTCCAGATAGTTTTTAAGCTCTTGCGAATATGGGTCATTTGTAGCCAATACCAAGCGAGAAGAACCAATTTTGTCTTCACCACCATAGTTTTGATTTGCCCAATCCATAAAACGTTTAGGTACTAAAATTGAATTAATTCGATCGCTAAAACCAATGATACGACCTTTAAATACTTTTTTCAACCCTTTGCCACTAATCGTAATATCGATCGTTACCTTTGTAATGGTACTTTGTGTAAATTGTGGTAATCCTTGACTAGGTGCAAAACCAAAATTATAAAGCGCTAAGTAATCTCTAGATAAAATGATAGGAATTTCTTTATCACCTTCTGACCAATGCCATTTACTACTTTGAACATCTACAAAATTATCAGGCACCGATTCAAAAAATAGCTCGGTATAAAATCCAAGAATGGCACTTGATGCACTTACTCTAAAATTATTGGGAGTAAAAATAGCTAAGTCATCTATGTATGATTGCCCTTTCAAATTGGCAATTTCTTCGTCAGTAAAAGAAGACGAAGCACCAAGTGTATTAAATAAATTAACTCGTTTATTGACCAATACATATTGCTTGCCTCCAGTTATACTTCCATTAGTCATTTGTTTCAAATCAATATAGATTTGTAAGGACAATAAAAGCATAAACAAACCCAGAAAAGCGCCTATAGCAGCACCGATAATTTGAGATTTAGAATTTTCTTTCCACAGTAATGTATTCAGCATACCTTTTAATACGATAAAAATCAAATTTAGTTTGACCTGATTATTAATAGTGTTCTACTGAGCCACCTCCACCCAAATTCCTAGTCCAATTGCACGAATCTTTTTCCAAGGCGCATGGCTCGTATTTTTATAAAAAAGTGGTTTTTTCATCAAGCCCCCATAGAAGTTCAACTCAGTAGTAATATCAACACCAAAATCCTTTATCCATTCAAGCGCAACAATAATGTCCTTGTCGGTTACAATCTCATAAGCACTCAAATCAACTTCAACGACACCTTCTTCTATTGATGTTTCAATAATAATATCTTCACGTAAAATCTTCTGACCCACCTTATTCCTTTTCAACTCATAAACGTTTACTCTAAATAACAGCGTATCTAATTTATTCCTAGCAATAGCAAAACCAAGTTTCTTAATCCAAGTAGATTTTTTCTTGTTTTTAATTTTTACGCCAGCTTCTGCGCCCAAGATATTTTCGCTAAAACCCAAGGAAACCGAACTCTTCCGAATTTCATTTCCTTTAATCATTTTTTTAGTAAAGGCACTAGCGTTAAGATCTATCTTAGGCAATTCATAAATCGATTCTTCTAGTTTAATATCAAAAGTAGATTCCGTGTTCTGAATAGAACCTAAAATTATATCGCTGGTTTTAAAACCAATTGCAGAAACCCGTAACGTATCCGTTTTTGCAAGAGAAGAAATATCAAGACTGAAAAGCCCCTTTTCATCAGTAACGGAACCTTTATTGGTACCCAAAATACCAACATTAGCAAACTCAATTGCTTGACCGTTTTCATCCATTACTTTACCCACTAAATCTTGAGCAGAACAGGTAAATAGATAAACAATTAGTAAACAAATTGTAAATGCAAATTTTTTCATTATCGTTTTTACAGGAATCAACGGTTTTAGCACTTGATAAGACTGTTAAATAATTAATAAATAAG
>JAHDIP010000410.1 GCA_020630735.1 Saprospiraceae bacterium
AGATGAAATGGAAGTTTTGTTTTATCCTTTACAAGCGTAATTTTGAGGTTGGAAGATTTCATCTTATAGGAGGACAATTGATCTTATCGAGAGCAAAGTAAATTGCTCTCGATAAGATTTAGAAGACATTTAGTCTAATTGAATTTCAGTAATTTCATACATTTCTTTACTTATCGCTAAGTAGTATTTTCCGTCGAAATAATTCAACACAAAATTAGTCGAAAAGTCGAGCGGAATTTCACGTGCATAATCAATCTCTTCAACCGTTAGTAAATCGTCATTTGACATTTTTAACGGATCAAATAAATGAGATTGAGTAAACACTTCACCGTTGATAACTTCAACCATTTCTAATTCTGTTAAGCCTTCAACTCTATCCCAAGTAAGACCACTGTCACTTGAAGAATAAAAACTCCAAGAGTTGTAGCCTGTCATGTACAATTTATCATCGACTTCAAAGAAATCAAAAATCCATTGTGGGAATAATTTAGTTACTTCACCTTCAGGTGTAATGCGGAAAGCACCTTGTACAGTTCCCAAGTAGTAGTTGCCATCAAGGAAGCGCATATTGGTAATATTATCCAAATCATAAGGCAATTCAGGAATATCAATTCGATGTTCTAATTCTACTGCTACAAACTCATCTTTCGTTGCATTCAATTCAATATCAAAAATGAGCATTGAATAAGAATAGTTTGGAAAAATAGCTACGGGTAGCATGAATTTAGTCCCATCAGCATTAAAGACACCTGTATTACGAGAATGCGAATCAACGATTACATTTTCGTCTTCTTCAATCAAATCTTCGATGACGATTGGAATTTCAGCATTAGGTGTTTTGGTCAAGTGAAACTCAATGATTTGTCTATTTTGCAAATTTTTAGTGACTCTTGTAAAAACAAAGTCAGAAATCATTGGTCGACCATAGATTCGAGAGTAAACTTCGAGTGGTCGTTTTTCGATAAATTCTTGATCTCTATTTATTCGATAAAGTTCGGTTGCAGTGGCGAGGATTAATTCTCTATTATTTGCATGAGTGTTGAGGATTGGAGTCTCCGTTTTGATATCGAATTTTTCCCAATCATCAACAACATCTTCTGTCTTCTTTTTACAAGAAGTCATCAATACAGTTAACAACAAGAAGCTGTATAAAAACTTACGTGTCATGGTATATAATTTTAAATGTTCAATCAAAATTAAAATGGAAACTAAAAGCTCAAGCGTAAGGTTAGGAGTATATTTTATTTACGTTTAAGTATTTTTATTTTCATTCAAACTTTCATTTTTATTTATCTTAATCTATTCTGATTTTGGTAAATTTGGAGGGTGTCTTGTCTTCAGGTGTAATTTGAGCGATATACAGTTCATTCTGTTTTGCCCATTTCAAGTCGTGAACACCCCAATCACTTGGCATGTGTTCCCATTCTTTTTTGATATTTTCTTTTCCTAGTGACCAATATTCAATTTTATTAGAACAACTAGACGTATTATTCTTAGCAGAAGAGGTAATAATGGCCATTTCATCTTTTGCAATATCAGGAGTACCCATCAAGAAATTTCTAGTACCAGTATGGGCATTAAGCAAAACATAAATTGGACAGGAGGCATTGGGACGAAGTTCTTCAATTAAGAAATAATTCGATTTTTTGAGGTGTCGTTTGTACCTAAAGGTACGGTCTTTATCTGTTTTAGAAACAATGTTTTTAAACGTAGTCTCTTTTCCATTTTCAAGTTTGATCGTTAGGAGATCATCTTCTCGACTAACAAATGCTTTATCTTGTTCGATTTTGTATTTTTCAATAGCCCAGCCACATTCATTTTCGCCTTCCCATACATTACTTTGATAACCTTTGGATTCTTCGCAAAATCGTTCGATTAGTATTTTTTCTTCATTTTTTTCCTCAAAACGTTCAAAATCATTTTTGTCGATTGGGAAAAAACTTAATGTAGCATTTGGAAGTTTAATAGACTGTTCAGCCTTGGCTTCTTGTTTATTAGGGGTGGAAGCATTATCAGTACCTACTTCTTGTTGGCAAGAAATAAAGAATAATGATAAAAAAGTAAATAGTAAAACGTTTTTCATAGTAGCCAAGTTAGAGCACAAAAGTACTATATTTCTAGTAGAAAAGCGCAGAAAACGTACCTAAGAAAGCTAATCGAAACAAAAATGTATATAAAAATGAAAACTCAAACAATCATTTGCTGTTTTACAGTACATTAATACAAATTAAAGCTGGTTTTTATTTTCGCTTCCCTAAATATGCTCTTCACACTAGGGATGATTATATCCATTCTTAGGTTCATTTTTTACTGTTAATAAGGTCTATTCTGACGAATAAAGGGCGAAGGATCAAGATAGCCAAAAGTATCATCGGAGTACCCTGGTCCCAAGGCCATATTGATAAAACTTCTTATTTCTAAGTGTAAATGGGCGCTATATCTACCTTTAGCATTCCCAATTTTAGCAATATTTTCGCCTCTATGCACAAATTCTCCTACGTTTACATTGTAGTTCTGCAAATGTGCATATACTGATTCCACATAGTCAAATTCTTGATGATTTTTAAGCCGATGTATAACTCTTACGACATTTCCCCAACCACAACATACATCTTCAGTAAAGACCACAAGCCCATTAGCAACACTATAAACAGGATCGCCTAAGTCAGTATTTCCACCACTAATACCATTCCAGTCTTCTCCTAAGTGTAGTCGATCTCCGAAATTTTGAGCTTTAAAATAGCCCTGTGCGTCTGGTTTTCCTACAGGAAAATCAAAACCATCTGATGCATATTCAGGATGAGCCTGAAAAATACTATCTAAAACTCTCAGAGGAATACCCAATAAATGCACTCTAGGTTTTGTAATACCTATAAAATCACGCGTTGTCTTTGAGTCTACATCAACAGGAATTTCATACTTTACGGACTTAGTTGTAGCGGAAGTAGGAGTATTATCCTCCATAAATTGATGATTTTCTTCAGAAAAATCAGATACGTCTTCTACAGCATCTTGGTTATAATCAACACTTACACAATATATGCTAATCATAAACAAAAAGAATAGGGCTAAATATTTCATCTGTTTTTGTGTTGTGAATGTTTAGTAATGGTTAAAAATAACTTCCTGATTTTGTTTATGCTCTTTTGTTACTACTCTTCGTTATTTTTTTCAACGATAGCTAGTAGTTACTCTTTTTGCCTTTAGGCAAAAGCTAGGCTAATGCTCAAAAAATGCCTCGATTAGCAACAAAATTTCTATCCCAAAATCGGGAACTTGTTATTCACCCATTACTTAATACACTGCAAATCAAAGTTAATTACTTTATA
>JAHDIP010000100.1:0-13355 GCA_020630735.1 Saprospiraceae bacterium
CTAGGTACAAGCTCGTCCAATTCCTTATCTAAACTCAAAAATTCTATAGCCAAAATGCGGAACTTATTTTTTACCCGTTACTTATCAAGAACAAGTCTATAACACAGGACTACAAATATTGAAATAATATTGGCAAAATCAAACTTTAGTTGGCTCATAAAAATGGCTTGGCGAGATAGCCGCCGCAATCGAGGTCGTTTATTACTCTTTATTTCTTCTATTATTTTAGGAATTGGTGCACTTGTAGCTATCAACTCCTTTAGTACAAACCTACAGACAGATATCAACAAAGAGGCAAAAACATTATTAGGTGCAGATCTCCTTTTTGATGGCAACCAAGCTCCTACTTCTGATCTAGTTTCTCTTATTGATTCAATAGGTGGAGACCAATCTAGCATTATGAATTTTGCTTCGATGGTCTTATTTCCAAAATCTGGTGATACGCGGCTTGCTCAAATCAAAAGTTTAGAAGGTGATTATCCTTATTACGGAAAATTTGTGACCGAACCTGCCGAAGCATTTCGAAGCTTTCGTACCAAAAAACAAGCATTAGTAGACAAAACACTGATGATTCAGTTTAATGTACAAGTGGGCGATTCTGTAAAAGTTGGTGATGTTTTTTTTGAAGTAGCAGGTCAATTAAATTCTTCATCTGGAAGTCTAGGTATTGCTTCTTCTGTGGCTCCTACGGTTTATATCCCTATGCAATATTTAGAAGCTACTAATTTAATAAAACCTGGTAGTCGTGTTTCCTATCTTTACTATTTCAAATTTAATGATCAAACAGATGTCGATGCATTAGGAAAGCATATTAAGCCTCAACTCAAAAAAGCGTCTTACCGATATGATACTGTAGAAAATCGAAAAGAAAATGTAGGAGAAGCATTTGCTCGTCTAGGTAGTTTTTTAAACCTAGTCGGATTCGTCGCTCTATTGCTCGGATGCATTGGCGTAGCTAGTGCTGTTCATATTTATGTAAGAGGGAAAATAGCAACGGTTGCTGTACTTCGCTGTTTAGGCGTAAGTGGGCGGCAAAGTTTTTTGATTTATTTAATCCAAATCGCCAGCATGGGACTAATTGGTTCTACTATTGGCGCACTCTTAGGTAGCTTATTGCAGCTTTCTATTCCTGCAGTATTGAGTGATTTTTTACCCTTACAAAATGTAAGTTCAGATGTCTCTTGGAAAGCTATCGTTCAAGGAATTATTACTGGTTTAAGTATTTCCATTTTATTTGCCTTATTACCACTTTTAGCTATTCGAAAAATTTCACCTTTGCGTGCTTTACGTGCATCTTATGAAGAAAGCGAAGAAGGTAGAGACTATCTTATTTGGGGTGTTTATGCCTTAATTTTTTTATTTATCTCCGCCTTTACATTCTTACAAACTGGTGGCGGTTTAAGTGCATTAGGTTTTACCATTGCTATACTTGTCGCCTTTGGTTTATTAGCAGCTATTGCAAAATTATTTACATGGTTAATCAAACGCTTTTTCCCGACAGGTTGGTCATATGTTTGGCGGCAAAGTATTGCCAATTTATACCGCCCCAATAATCAAACCCTTATTCTTATTGTTTCTATTGGACTTGGAGCAGCATTGATTTCGACTTTATTTTTCATACAAGGATTACTCTTAAATCAGGTACAGCTTTCTGGTAGTGGTAACCAACCTAATATGGTTTTGTTTGACATTCAGTCTTCTCAAAAAGAAGGTGTTACTCAATTAGTAAAAGAGTACAACCTTCCTGCTTTACAACAAGTTCCTATTGTTACGATGCGAGTAGATAACCTAGAAGGAATCACCAAAGCTGATCAAATGAAGGATTCTACTATAGAAATCTCTGGATGGATTTTTCGCAGAGAGTTTAGAGTTACCTATCGAGATTCTTTGATCGAAACAGAAAAAATTGGTGAAGGTACGTGGACAACGAACAACAAAAATGAAGCGGGTCTAATTCCTATTTCTATCGCTTACCGATTAGCCGATGCCGCTAATGCAACAATAGGAACAAAAATCGATTTTAATGTACAAGGTGCTATTATCAAAACCGTAGTGGCTAGTATTCGTGAAGTCGAATGGGCAAGTATTCAAACCAATTTTTTGATTGTTTTTCCACCAAATGTATTGGAAGAAGCACCACAGTTTCATGTAGTAGTATCTCGTTCTGAAAATGCAGAACAATCGGCCACTTTTCAGCGAGCATTAGTACAAAAATTCCCCAATGTATCCGCCATAGACCTAACCCAAATCTTGAATTCTGTCGATGATGTATTGAGCAAAATATCTTTTGTGATTCGCTTTATGGCACTATTCAGTATTCTTACTGGGTTATTAGTCTTAATTAGTTCTATCCTTTTAAGTAAATACCAACGAGTACAAGAGAGTGTTCTTTTGCGAACGCTCGGTGCAAGTCGTCGGCAAATTTTATGGATCAATGCTTTAGAGTATTTCTTACTCGGAGCTATTGCTGCACTCACAGGTATAGGCTTGTCTTTTATAGGAAGTTGGCTACTGGCAACCTTTAGTTTTAAGATTCCTTTTACACCTAGTCTTTGGTCGCCATTCTTTTTATTCCTCACCATTACTTTT
Source organism: Saprospiraceae bacterium (assembly GCA_020630735.1). Classification (GTDB taxonomy): domain Bacteria; phylum Bacteroidota; class Bacteroidia; order Chitinophagales; family Saprospiraceae; genus JAHDIP01. The sequence continues at coordinate 2,590 of JAHDIP010000100.1, forward strand.
TTAACGGTGCTTATCGGTTTATTAAACAGCAGAGAAGTCGTATCGAAACCACCTTTAGAAATACTGCGTGCTGAAGTATAAATAGCTAATCGAACTTTAATTTCCCCCCCCTAAAGATCAAAGAATACTTCTTTTAATGTCAAAAACGTTAACATTCCTAGCTCATAGCCTCTTTTATTGTTAAAGCATGGTTAAAGGATTTGCAAAGTAAGCAACCTTTCCTGTAGCTTTATGTCATTCTAAGTGACAACAGTGATGTTCAATTGAGGCATTACTTCATTATAAACAATAAAAATTCTGGAAAATGAAAACGATCAAGTACGTATTAATGGTAGCAGTAGTCGCATTTGGTTTTAGTGATTTGTCTGCACAAAAAGAAGAAACACTTTTCAACAAACTAAACTTAAACATTTCTGGTGGCTGGGGTGGTTCGACTACAACGCTCACTAAATTTGGCGATGATAATGCTGTATTCACTGGAGGCTTTGGAGGTGTCGAATTAGGCAAAGTTTTATTCTTGGGATGGGGCGGAGCAAAATTAGTAAATGATGTAGCAATCGGTAGTTCGAATACACCTAACTTCGATATGTCTTATAATGGACCAATGATTGGCTACGCTTTTAACGCAAGCAAGATAATACACCCTACTGCTATGCTTTCTTTTGGAAAGGGAGAAGTTACATTAGCTGATAACGGAAGCTCTGATAAAATATTTACCCTACAGCCTAGCGCTGGAGTAGAAATTAATGTATTCCGATGGTTTCATCTTGGGCTAGAAGGTGGATACCGTTTTGTAACTGATACCGATATTCCTACTTTGAGTGATGCCGACCTGTCTTCTGCGTTTGGTAGAATTACCTTTAAGTTTGGATGGTCTTGGGGAAGAGCAAAAGAAAATAAACGAGAAGATTTCTAAAAAGATATTCTACCCCAAAATACAACGATATTCTACCCAATACAAAAGGAAGCTGCATATGCAGCTTCCTTTCTATATTTAACCTTATATTTTATTCAAAAAAAAGCTGAAATGAACCGCGGGACAATTACATTTCAGCTTATACACAATTAGGGTGTTATAGAGAGAATCTTATAACATGATTGTAAGATACGTCTTTTTCCTATTTGTAATGCTTAACATCTAGCGAACGAGGCACCTATTGGTATAAACATGCCTTTTCAGTTAGGCAATGATTATATATTCCTACCAATAATCAACTTAAAGACCACCGTTAGTAGCTATTATTTGATATTCTGTAGCTTTTAGCCTATAGCAAAGGCAACAACCATTTCGGTTTAAGTATAATTTGTATATTGCTTTCCTAAAAATTATATAAAATTATGTTTTTTCGCTTTGTAGTATTCGGAAGTGTAGGTGTAGCAGCAGAAATATTCTTTCGTTCATTATCTGATCTATTTTTTGCTGTTCAGGAAGGAACAGCAATAGACTATACCTTATCAGGTACAACTTTTCTATGGATGTTTTTCATTTATGGCTTGGCAGCCTTTCTTTTTCCTTTAGGTCACCGCATTATCGGAAAATATCCATTATTGGTTCGGTTGTTAATTATTGCTGTGGGAATATTTGTGGTAGAGTTTATAACAGGTTTTTTGTTAGACCTCCTTATCGGTTATTGCCCTTGGGAATATCACACGCCTTTTGCCATTATGGGCTATATACGTTTAGACTATTTGCCTTTTTGGATGGGCTATGGTTTAGTTTTAGAATATGTGCACTATCATTTAGAACAATTGAATACTTGACACATCAATTTCCAAGAGCGGCATAACTATAGACCAATGCAGTAAAATGCCCTACACTACCACCTAACACAAAAATATGCCATATTGCATGATTGTACGGAATCGTTTCTAACACATAAAATATAACACCGATCATATAAGATACTCCTCCGACTATAACCCAAAAAAAGCAGTCATCCGTCATGTTAGGAATAATAGGTTTCAGAATAAAAACAGCCATCCATCCCATTATCAAATAAAAAAGTAGAGAAAACCACTCCTTCCTATTTTTAAAAAATAAGGTATAAATAACGCCGACTAAAACCATTAACCACATTATAGTCAAAAAGATAAGGCCTGTTGAGTTTTTAAGGTAAAGCAACACAAAAGGCGTATACGATCCAGCTATCATAAAATAGATACTGATATAATCAATTACTCTAAAAACGTGTTTCAAACGTTCATCAACAAAACTATGATAAAGTGTAGATGCTGAATAAACAAATAAAAGGGAAAAACAAAAAATACTCAATCCTACTACATCATGCCATTCTCCATTTTTTACACCCATTGTTAACAATATAGGAATTCCAACAATACTCAACAATATCCCAAATCCGTGCGTAATCACATTGGCAATTTCTTGCTTTGAAAGTTCGGCAGCCTTTTTCATCTTTTCTAAAAATTAATTCTAAGTAAATTATTAATGGGTATAAGGAGTAAATTGACGTTATTCTGACAGTTTAGCCTATCAATGCTAGTCTTTAGACGTTAAAATTTTATCGGCGATACCTCAAAAGTAGTAACTTAGCTCATCGAATTCAAAAAAACATTAAATTCTATGAAAAAAAATTCTTTTCTCCTACTTATAATGGCTTTCTCCTTAGTCATAATAAGCTCCTCTTGTCATAAAAAAATACAAGATACTACAACTACAACCCCTCCTATTGAAACGGAGATGGTTGGTATAGGTTCCACTGATGTAAGTAAATATACTTACGAAACTGTACCTGGCGATCCACTTGGCGTAAAAATCTATACCCTCAAAAATGGAATGAAGGTTTACATGAGTGTCAATAAAGACGAACCTCGTATCCAGACAAACATTGCAGTTAGAGCAGGCTCCAAACACGACCCTGCCGATGCAACTGGTCTAGCACATTATTTAGAGCACATGCTGTTTAAAGGTACAAACAATATTGGTTCTTTAGATTGGGAAAAAGAAAGTGCTCTTCTCGATCAAATTTCTGATTTGTATGAACAACACCGAGTAGAAACAGATGAGACAAAAAGAAAAGAAATTTATGCTAAAATTGATGAGGTATCAAACGAAGCTGCAAAATTAGTAGCGGCTAACGAATACGACAAGATGGTCAGCTCTCTTGGAGCAAAAGGGACAAACGCTTATACTTGGGTCGAACAAACTGTTTATGTTAACGACATTCCGTCTAATGAATTAGACCGTTGGATGAAACTAGAGTCTGAACGTTTTAAGATGGTCGTTCTTCGATTATTCCATACAGAGTTAGAGGCCGTTTATGAAGAGTTCAATATTGGACAAGATAATGATGGTCGTAAATCGAATAAGGCTATCAGTCAAGCACTCTTTCCAAACCACCCTTATGGTACTCAAACAACAATTGGTACAGGACCGCATTTGAAAAATCCTTCTCATGTAAAGATCAAAGAATATTTTGACAAGTACTATGTGCCAAACAATATGGCAATTATCGTTTCAGGCGATTTTGATCCTGATGATGTAGCAGCTAAAGCTGAAAAATATTTCGGTGATTATAAACGTCAAGATGTACCTAAGTTTACTTATGAAGATACTTCTGGTCCAACAAGCATCGTCAAAAAAGAAGTTATTGGGCAAGAAGCAGAGTATGTTGATATGGCTTGGCGTTTTGGAGGAGCTACTTCTGATGATCCTGCTATGCTACGCATGATTAAAGGTCTTTTATATAACCAACAAGCAGGTTTGATTGATATCAACCTTGTGCAAAAACAAAAAGTATTAGAAGGTGATGCTTCTACTTGGGCTTATGAAGACTATGGTATTTTTAGTATGTATGGCAAGCCTCGTGAAGGACAAAGTCTAGAAGACGTTGAAAAGCTATTGATCGGAGAATTAGAAAATATCAAGAAAGGTAATTTTGACGAGTGGCTAATGAAGGCAGTCATCAAAGATGCTAAACTTGGTGAAATCCGTTCGAATGAATATAATCGTGCCCGTACAAGTTTTATGACCAATGCATTTATTCTTGGCGTTAACTGGAAAGACTATGTGAACCGTATAGATGCAATGGAAAAAATAACGAAACAACAAATAGTAGACTTTGCTAACAAACATTTTAAAGACAATTATGTTGTTGTTTACAAACGTACAGGTGAAGATAAATCTTCGTTCAAAGTAGACAAGCCTGCCATTACTCCTGTCAGTTTAAACAGAGAAGAATCTTCAACGTTCACTAAAGATTTCATGTCGAAAGAAGCGCCTAGTCTTTCTCCTGTTTTTGTCAATTACAAAGACGAAATAATGGAGAAAAAACTATCGAGTGGCGTCCCTATTGATTATATCAAAAATAAAAATAACCAAACGTTTTCACTTGACTACATCGTAGAAATGGGAAAAGATAGTGATAAATTATTACCACTTGCTATTACTCTTTTACCTTACCTTGGCACCGACAAATATTCAGCAGCAGAACTTCAAAAAGAGTTTTTCAAATTAGGCTTGAGCTTTGATGTTTATTCGGGCAACGAACGTGTTTACGTTTCTCTAAATGGTCTTGACGAGTCGTTAGAAGATGGGGTCAAACTATTTGAGCATGTACTGGCAAATGTAAAAGGTGATGACGAAGCACTCAAAAATGTAATTTCGGATGCATTGCTAAGTAGAGAAAACAATAAAAAGAATAAACGTACAATACTCCGATCTGCTATGGCAAACTATGCACGCTATGGCAAAAAATCAGCATTTACAGATCAACTTTCGGAAGCAGAATTAAAGAACATTAGAGCAGATCAATTAGTTAAAAAAATAAAAGAATTGACAGCTTATGAGCACCGAATATTTTACTACGGTTCACAATCTATCCAAGAGGTAGTTAATATTTTTGATACACACCACAAAACACCTCCTACCTTAAAACCTGTTTTGGAACCTACAAAATACAAAGAGCTGGCTACGACCGAAAATAAAGTTTACTTTGTAGACTTCCCGATGGTTCAAGCTGAAGTATTAATGCTCTCAAAAGGTACTCAAGGTTTTAGCCCAAACGAAAACATTATGAAGGAGTTGTATAATAACTACTTCGGATTCGGATTGTCTTCTATCGTTTTTCAAGAGATAAGAGAATCGAAAGCATTAGCTTATTCCGCTTATGCATACTATAGTTCTCCAAGCAAAAAAGACAAAGCGCATTACCTTCAAGCTTATGTTGGTACACAAGTAGATAAACTCAAAGACGCTATTCCTGCTATGCAAGAAATTATTGAGAATATTCCGATTTCTGATGCACAGATAGAAACAGCTCGCCAGTCGATCTTGAAAAAAATCGAAACGGAACGGGTCAATAAAACTCGTATCTATTGGTCGAGTCGATCTGCAAAAGACCTCGGCTACGATTATGACATGCGTAAAGATATTTATGAAAAAATGAAAAACATTACAGTAGATGACCTCAAAGCATTCCACAAAAATTATGTAAAAGGTCGTAACTATACTGTACTTGTTTTGGGTTCTAAAGAAAGTGTCGATATGGATTATCTAAAAACAATTGGAAATGTAGAAGAACTGACCTTGAAAGAAGTGTTTGGATATTAAAATAAGTAGCTCACAATAATTAATTGGGTGAATTTTAGGACGAAGATTTTTTTGATAGATTTTCTCAAAAACTCAATATTGGCTAAAGCTTGTACCGACTGGATACAAATAGCAGGGCTACGGATTTATTTTTTGAGGAAATATAGCGGAAAAAGATCGTTATAAAATACCGAAGTAATTGTGGTGCGCTACTTAAGATACTTAATGCTGTAAAATATAATCTATAAAAAGAAAAAAGGGCTTGCAAAATGCAATGCCCTTTTCTTATGGGTAAAGTAGTTTATATGTTTGCATTATTAAGACTACGAAAGTCTGTTGCAAATATTTATGATAAGACAACTTTGGTTGTTTGGGTCTAGATTAGATACCATTGGTTTTTGGGACAAATGAATTTTATCCTACCCAAGTATAACCACCGTTATTGTCTTTAGGTTTAATATTATTTCGTGTATTAGAAGAAGTAATGAAACTCTTCACTCTAATATCCTGCAATTTAATTTTTGATTTTTTCATAACTATTTGGACTAAATTGGGTAATTCTTCAATTAATTTGACACATACCGATCAAGCGTCTAAACGACATCGTTTAGCTCTATTTTATTGATGGATGTATAGTTAGTAAGTTATGTTGAAAGGATATCTTGTTGGTATTTATATATTTCCAATAATAATGCCAAAATAACTCAAAGCATACCTAGAAAGATCGTTTTATGCTTATTAAGCATTTTTTATATGTATATTTTAACAAATCCATTTAAAATAAGCCTATTTTAGATACCATTTATATTAATATGCTCACTTTTCCATCAAATAATACAAGTCCTATTGAAGAAATTTGTGACACACTTTTAGCACAAAAAAGGGTTAAATTACTCATAAAAAGAGACGATTTAGTCCATCCTTCTGTATCAGGAAATAAGTGGCGAAAACTTAAATATAATCTCTTAGAAGCTCAAAAAAACGGACACGATACCTTGTTAACCTTTGGTGGTGCCTACTCCAATCATATTCATGCGACTGCTGCTGCGGCAAAACATTATGGCTTCAAAAGTATCGGACTCATCAGAGGTGAACATCCCAAAAGTCTAAATCCTACCCTTCTATTTGCTCAACAAATGGATATGCAATTGCACTTCTTAAGCAGAACAAACTATAGAACATTGACACAATCTATAAATGCTCAACAACTACAAGCAAGCTATGGCAACTGCTATATATTACCCGAAGGAGGAACAAACCACTTGGCAATAAAAGGCTGTCAAGAAATTGTAAATGAAACAATGTTGGATGTTGATTATTGGTGTGTATCTTGTGGTACAGGTGGTACTATAAGTGGCATTATTTCAGCCTTAAATAAGCAGCATTTTGTTGTTGGTTTCTCTGTTTTGAAAGGCGACTTTTTAACGAAAGAAGTGCAAAAGCATTTAGATCAATTTGATGCATCACTCTATTCTAATTGGACAATTAATACCAATTATCATTTTGGAGGCTATGCTAAATTTAAACCACCTTTGATTGACTTTATGAATACATTCAAAACGACACACCAAATTCAGCTTGATCCAATTTATACTGGTAAGATGCTCTATGGTATTTTTGATTTGGTCAAAAAAGATTACTTTCCAAGAGGAAGTACGATTGTAGCTGTTCATACAGGAGGTCTTCAAGGCATTGAAGGATTTAACCAACGATTTGGCGACTTGATTATAGTATGATTTCACTTTCGTTCATCCAAAAGTTCTTTGTATACTTCTAGCAACCATTTTCTACTTGATAGCATTTCGGTATTGATGATTTTGTCATAAATAGCAAGATACTGTATTTTTCTTTTACGCATTAATTGGTGAAGCAAACTGCAAAAATTAAGATAGGTCTTTCGAACATTTGCCGAAATTAATTTATTTCGTTTTAGAAAAATAGAAAATGATGCCAGCAAAGAAAATAAAGCATCTTCCTCTTTTAACTCATAATATATTTTTAGCAGCATTACCTTCGAATCCAGATTATAATAAATGTCTGTAAACTCAACTTGCGTCAAATACTCTTGTGCTTTGCTAAAATCTTCTTTATAAAAATATAAATCTGCCATATTGAAATAACGAGCATTTGCTCTAAAATTTTCAGGTAGCTTCTCCTCATTCGCAATGATAAATTGCTCTGTCCAATCAAATCGTTTTAAACGCAAACCCAGCTTTACAACATTTTTATATGTCCATGGTGATAGATAACCTTTTTCGAAAATAAATTCTTCTTCTATTCCTTTTATATACAACTCCAAACATTCACTTACATAACGTTCCTCTTTTTCTCTTACTTTTCGAATACAAAAATTTATCGCATAAAAATACATCAACTTGCGCTCTTGAAGATTTGTAATATCAGTATATTGATGAAGCAATTCTTTTAGCTTCCAATAATGTACATCTTTTTCGGTTGATAACATTAAGTATATTTCATAATAAATTGCGATAATCGGAACCTCTTTTCGGTTACTTGTTACTAAATATTCTTTGATCTCCTCTCCTAGTTCTATTTTGTATTCCGCAGAAAGTACTTTTTGGAGGTTCAGCATTTCGCAGCTATACTTTAACTTATTCGATAGATAAAACAAATCAAGACTATCAACTACTTTTTGAAGACGATTATCAAATTTCCGAACTTGCTTCTTCAGAAAAAACTGTTCATCTACCTCTGCTATTAAATATTCTTGTAGAAAATATCCTGTATTTCGATAAGGGCTTTTTTCTAGTTTTTCCTTCGTTTTCCTCAATAAATATTGATAATGTTTGTCCAATCCTCTATCTACATATGCACTCAAAGCATAATAAGCAGGATTTATCGTCTGAATTTTACAATATTTAAAACCTATATACTGCTCTACCAAAAGCAACAAATCAGACATTAGGTATCTTATCTTCTTATCATTAAATGGCGTATCAGGATATAATTGCCTATATATCCGTTTTCTATCCAATACTTCAGTCGAAAAATCGGGTGCAAAAGCCTTTAAATAGTTATAAAAAAGCACTAAATCTTCATTCTTATTAAAAAAAGGAGAGTCTACAAAATCCTTAAACTCTCTCAACTCTGTAACTGAAAAGCTTTTCAAAAGCTGAATTAACTTACCTTTTTCCATATTTTACTCTTTATCTTTTAGAAACAGCACTTAAACAAAAAGACAAATCTCCGACAAATATTAATCTAACGCATCAATAAATACAACATAAACAACTACAAATCAAACAATTAAAACAAAAAAACAAAATAAACAAAGTTTAAAATTACAAAATAAATCCCGACAAAGACAAAAATATGTAATTGTAAAAAACTCAAATCACCTTTATATTTGTATTCTAGTAGTTGATATAACAAAATTATCATGAAGAAAACTCTTGGTCGCATTATCTTTTTTTGCCTTTTAGCTGTAATGAATTTACAGGGGCAAGAAATATGGCCGGGCGATATTAATAATAATGGAGAGGTAAATGGTGTAGATTTACTATACTTTGGAGTGGCGATAGACGCAACAGGACCTGCTCGAACAAATATGGGAACTGAATGGGAAGCCAAAACTATAGATAATCTTTGGTCGAATTCTTTTCCTTCAGGATTAAATTACGCTTATGCTGATTGTGATGGCAATGGTGTTATCGATGACGATGATCATGAAGCAATAGAGGACAATTTTAAAGAAGAACATGGCACAGTTTTCCCTGATGTTTTTTTAGAAGGAACACCTAATATTAACCCACCCTTAAAAATTCAAGGTCCATTAGTTGCAAACGCCAATAGCAATCTTAGTTTAGATATATCTCTTGGTACAGCAGCACTCCCCATTTCGGATTTTTATGGCATTAACTTCAAAATCCATTATAACCCCAATCTAATCGATTCTGATGAAATAGAATTCAACTTGATTGAAAATGCTTGGATTGGATATGATGATGACTTTGTTACTACACTATATGTAAACGATGAAGTATCTGGTACGCTAGATGTTTCTATTACTAGAATCACACACACGACTGTTAGTGGTTATGGGCAAATTGGAAAACTTGATATTGTCATTGAAGACAATGTTGTAGACTTCATCCAAGATACCTTAGTCTTAGAAATTGATGATATCATGATGGTAAGTGACAATCTAGTCGCTTCACCTATTACTGAAACTAAACACGAAATTGCCATTGACTCTACTGTTACAACAAATGAAGTAAGTGAACAAAATATAAACATATATCCTAATCCTGTAAACAATATCCTAAGTATTCAACATAATGATTTAGTTATCCGAAAAATTGAATGCTTTGACTCGCTTGGAAAGCTTAGACTATTGGACACCAAGACTTCTAATCATTCAACAAATGTTGACTTAAGTGCATTCCAAAGCGGAGTCTATTTCTTAAAAATATATACTCTAACAGGTATCGTATCAAGAAAAGTCTTGGTACAACAATAGAGGAATAATACGGCTTTTAACAAATTGATGTAAAAACTACTTTAAAATTACTAATCGTCAGCAGAAGTTAAGCTCTGCTGATTTAAGAATAGTGGGCCAAATTTCTCTTCAAGGGCTTTGTATTTTTTCAAAGCCCTTATTTTTTCATCACACTCTGTTCATTTCAACCCCTCAACCATTATTTTTTCATAAAAAAATTTCATGACAATGACTAAAGTAAGAATGTTCTTAATAATGCTTTCAGCATTATTAATTATTACAGCTTGTAATAAAGAAGCCATTGAAGATGCAACAGATGAACAAACAAAAACTTTATTTAACGTCCACCTTACTGATGATCCTACCGATGTAGAAGAAGTCAATATTGACTTAATTGGTGTTGAAGTAAAAGGAACTGGAGGAAGTGAAGTAATTGATCTTGGAACTAATGCAGGGATTTATAACCTATTAGATTATCAAGATGATGCTTCTATCTTAATCGCTTCCACTCCTGTTGATTTAGAAACCATTACTCAAATCCGTTTGGTACTTGGTGAAAATAACTCTATTAAAGTTGCTGGAGAAGTCTATGATCTAAAAATTCCTAGTGGCAGCCAATCGGGTTTAAAAATTAACACCAATATTCCTTTAGGCAATCTTGACAATTTTGATATCACCATTGACTTTGATGCTTGTGCTTCTGTACATGAATTAGGAAATGGTCAGTATCATCTAAAACCTGTATTAAAAATTGTTGAT
>JAHDIP010000100.1:13455-20541 GCA_020630735.1 Saprospiraceae bacterium
ATGCAGATGGTAATATTACGTACGAAGTTGAATTAGATAATGGTGAAGAATTAGAGTTTGATTCGGATGGAAATCCTCTTTAAATTTAATTATATCGTAGTATGATCAACTGACTTTAGAACATATCCTTATAAAAGAATCATACTACAAAACACGGTTTACGACTTCAAATGAAGATCCCATGAAAAAAAGAAAAGGGAAGATATTGAAAAATGTCTTCCTTTTTTTTATAACCCGATTTCGTTATATTCGCTCAAATGACAAGATCGATCAATAAAATAAAAGATATACTTTTTGCTTCAGAAAGTATATACTCTATCGTTTTTTTCCGCCTCATATGGGGAGCCATACTTTTAGTTGAAGTACTACGCTATTTCAACTATGGTTGGATAAAACGCTATTGGATTGATCCAGATTTTTACTTCACCTTCGAAGCTTTTAGCTTTGTACAACCTTGGGAAGGAAATGGAATGTACATCCACTTTTTCTTTTTAGGTGTCCTGGCTATTTTCATAATGATAGGCTTATGCTATCGAATTAGTAGTGCTTTATTTTTTCTAGGTTTTACGTATGTTTTCTTACTCGATAAAACAAACTATCTCAATCATTTTTATCTTATCTCTTTAGTTAGTTTTATTATGATTTTTATTCCTGCCAATCGCTTTTTTTCGATTGATGCAGCACTATGGCCCAAGATAAAATCTACTGTTATACCAAAATGGTCGCTTTATCTACTTCAATTTCAATTGGGTATCGCTTACTTCTATGGAGGTATCGCTAAGTTAAATGCAGATTGGCTTCAGTGTGAACCTATGCGTATGTGGCTAGATAATCGAACAGATTTTCCTCTAATCGGACAATACTTTACGCAAGAATGGATGGTCTATCTTTTTTCTTATGGTGGCCTATTATTTGACCTTTTTATTATTCCGCTATTACTATGGAAACGCACTCGTATTTTTGCTTTTATTCTAGCAACTTCTTTTCACCTTTTAAATGCCAATCTTTTCACTATCGGTATATTTCCTTGGCTGATGATACTAGCAACCCCTTTATTTTTTTCAGCTAATTGGCCTAGCTATTTTTTTCCCTCTTTAAAATCAGATATCATTCAACAGGAAAACACTTCACTCTCCCAGCTACAAAAAATCGGTCTAGTTTTTTTCCTATTTTATATTGGAATGCAAATTATAATTCCGTTTAGACACCACTTTTATAAAGGAAATGTAAACTGGACAGAAGAGGGACATCGTTTTGCTTGGCATATGAAACTAAGAAACAAGTCAGGGCGAGGAACTTTCACAGTAAAAGCGCCTATTGAAAATAAAGAATGGAAAATAGACTTGAAAGACTACCTTACCAAAAGACAACGAAAAAAAATGATCATAAAGCCTGATATGATTTTACAGTTTAGCAAACATCTTTCAGAAAGTTATTACAAAAAAGGCTACAAGAAAATTGAAGTTTACGCAAATATTAAAGTTAGTCTCAATGGTCGTACTCGGCAACACCTTATTGATCCAAGTATTGATCTTTCTATAATAAATTCAACCAATGAAGAATGGATAGTCCCTCTTAGCCTGCCATTAAAGTAAATTTTATAAATTTTTAAACACATCTCTTTTCATATAAATCTACAAAACATCTACAAAAGCTATTTTTTTTAAAAAAAAATCACTTTTTTTTATTCTTTTCCTTACACTCAGCCTAAAAAAAGAATGGAATCAATCTCTTTTCATATATTAATTTATATAAAGTGTTTGCATAAGGAACTGATTTTCAGAACTAAAAAAAATAATGCGTAAAAAGCAATGAAAAAACATCTATATTTTTCATTGGAATTTTATAAAACATGTAGTTGTACAAACACTCATCTACCCTTATCTTTGAATTGTTATTTAGTTAAAGATATTTATTTAGACAAAAGAGTCTAAGATTATTATCCAATGAAAACCGATTTAGTGTAGCAAGAACAAGTGAAGAAGGTCAACCCAAGAGCTTGAAGTAAATGATACCTTAAAAAATTCATTTACAATTCAAATTTTTTGCTTTGTAGAGAAGAGGTGAAAGCCTCTTTGAAACCTGTAAAACAGGCAGCTTTCTCCTCAAAGGGGGATTTTATTGGATTTCCCTTTAGGGGAGTTTGTACAACTCTTCAGCAAAATAACTAATGTGGCAATAAGCAACAAATTATAAACCCAATGTGTACAAGGATAACCAGAGCACTAAAACATACATCTATAGGCGCTCATTTAAAGATTACTTTTAGCAGATCTGGTTATTCTTTTTTTTGACGATTAATTAGAGCGATTACGCTCGATCAAAGATAGTGGACTTTTTTATTCTGTTTAATCCCATGAACGGAGGAAAGGAGGGATACGCAAATAAGCGGTCCCTCTTTTATTTTTTACTCGTTGGTAAGTCTATGTCGATGAATCATTCAATCTATACAACGGCTTGTTTTTCATACAATGGAAAACCTTCCATAAAAGTATTTACCTCTTTTTTCACTTCCTGTACGACTTCATCACTTTCTATATTCACCAAAATACGATCAATCCAATCTACCACTTTTACACAATCTCCTTCTACAAATCCACGGCTCGTAATAGCTGCAGTTCCGACACGCATACCTGAGGTTACAAAAGGTGTTTCGGTATCAAAAGGAACCATATTTTTATTGACCGTAATATCTGCTTTTACTAAGGCATTTTCAGCCTGCTTGCCTGTTACCCCTTTCGAACGCAAATCAATCAACATTAAGTGATTGTCTGTTCCTCCAGAAATAACCTTGTATCCTTTTTCAACAAAAGCATTAGCCATCACTTTGGCATTATTAATTACTTGCTGACCATATACTTTAAACTCAGGTTGTAAGGCTTCGTAAAAAGCAACAGCTTTAGCAGCAATAACATGCTCTAATGGTCCGCCTTGCATACCAGGAAACACACCACTATTCAAGATAGCCGACATCTTAATTGGATTTCCTTTCTTGGTTGTTCGTCCCCATGGATTATTAAAATTTTCACCCATCATAATAATTCCACCTCTAGGACCACGCAATGTTTTGTGTGTAGTAGAAGTAACAATATGACAATGAGGAAGTGGGTTTTTCAACAAACCTGCAGCAATCAATCCAGCAGGATGTGCTATATCTGCCAAAAGCAACGCACCAACTTTATCAGCTATTGCTCTAAATCGAGCGTAATCCCATTCTCTAGCATAAGCCGATGCTCCACAGATAATCAACTTGGGTTGCTCTTTGATCGCTATAGCTTCAACTTTGTCCATATCAATTAAACCAGTATCTTCTTCTACACCATAAAAAGAAGGCTGATAAACTTTACCTGAATAATTAACAGGTGAACCGTGCGACAAATGACCTCCATGTGAGAGGTTAAACCCAAGTATTTTATCGCCAGGTTGAAGTACTGCCAAAAATACAGCAGCATTGGCTTGTGCTCCCGAATGTGGCTGAACATTAGCATAAGCTGCACCAAACAATTCTTTTAAGCGATCAATTGCTAATTGTTCAATTTTGTCAACAACTTCACACCCACCATAATAACGTTTGCCAGGATACCCTTCGGCATATTTATTCGTCAAACAAGTCCCCATAGCATCTATTACAGCTTGGCTAGTAAAATTTTCGGAAGCAATCAATTCAATTCCTTCTCGTTGACGCTTGAGTTCATCTTTTATTAAGTCAGAAATAGCAGTATCTTTAATCATCTTGTTAATTTTTTACTAAATCGAATGATATATATATAATTGGCAATCTATTTGCCAGTTTAAGTCTCGTAAGTATCTCTTAATATTCCCAAAAACAGTGCAAAATTACAATAAATCCTAGAAGAAAAGTCCATAAAAAGGCTTATATATCGTTTCTTCTTATAATAATGGTATAGCTTTTTCATAAACAAATACTTTCTTCTTAATTTTAGCATAAAATAATACTATAAGAATGCCCGTATTGAAGAGCACGTTTTTAGTCTTCTTGCTTACATGTATACAATATTCGGTTTTTGGTCTCACAGATAAATACCGTTGCATGTGGCACGATGACCCAGCGAGAAGCATAGTTATTGGCTGGAACCAGATATCTGGTTCTAGTGCATCTGTATTTTATGATATTTCTGATGGCGGTACAGATGTCAATCAGTATGCCTACTCCAAACGTACTGGTCATACAGTAAAAGCCAAAGGAATGAACAATCATTTTGTTCGTCTTGATGAGTTAATGCCTAATACCATTTATTATTTTTTGATCGTAGATAGCGACGGTGCAAGCAAACCTATGTCGTTCAAAACAGCTCCTGACTCTCCTTACGAACGCCTGTCTATTATTGCAGGTGGCGACTCTAGAAATCACCGAACAGCCAGAAAGCAAGCCAATAAAATGGTAAGTAAACTTCGTCCACATTGTGTTCTTTTTGGTGGCGATATGACTGGTGGCGATAATGCTGCTCAATGGAAAAATTGGTTTAATGATTGGCAATATACTATTGGAAGCGATGGTCGAATGACGCCCATCATTGTTGCTAGAGGAAATCATGAGTATTCAAATAAAACCCTCATAGATTTATTTAATGTACCTTACAAAGGACTTTACTACGGAATAACATTTGGTGGTTCGCTGCTTAGAGTATATACCCTCAATACGTTAATTTCTTCGGGTGGTGAGCAGAGAGATTGGCTCTATCATGACCTTGAAACAAATAAAGATATTACATGGAAAACCGCACAATATCATTATGCTATTCGACCACATACGAAAAAGAAATCGGAACGAAATGATCAACTACAAGATTGGGCAACCTTATTTTACAAATACCAAGTTCAATTAGTAGTAGAGTCTGATATTCATGTTGTAAAAACCACTTACCCTATACGCCCTTCAAAAGAAGCATTAAGTGATGAAGGTTTTATCAGAGATGATAAATACGGAACCGTATATGTTGGAGAGGGTTGCTGGGGGGCACCATTAAGAAGAAATGATGATGATAAAACATGGACTCGTAATAGTGGTAGCTTCAATCAATTCAAGTGGATTTTTGTTAGTGAAGATAGAATAGAGGTTCGCACCGTAAAAACGGATAACGCTGATGCTGTTGCTGAAGTAAATCATACTGATATTTTCACGCCACCTACTGGTATCGATATTTGGAACCCTAGCAATGGTCCTGTTATTACGATCTATAATGATGGTAGAACAGATGCTCCTGTTCTTTCTGAACCTGTGGCTACTACTAAAAAAGAATCAACAAAAAAGAAAAAAACTACTCCCAAAAAGAAGAAGGCAAATATTTTTACACCGCCTGTCATACAAAAGCTAGAAGTGCTTGACGTAGTAGTAGATGCTGTAAGTGATAAAGCAGCCATCAGTTGGATGACCAAAAACGAAACGTCAGATATGACCTATGAAATCCTTCGTTCTATAGATGGAGTAACTTATCGAACTGTTGCAGAAGTTAAGAGTCAAGGTGCTGGAAAAGAACAAGTATATAAAGTACAAGATACTGTCCCTCCCAATACTGACCCTAATGGTATTTTTTATCGTTTGAAAATAAAAAGCACAACAGATAGTCCTCGAATGTTTAACGTACGATGGCGTCAAAAAAAGGCATTGGTATGGATGCAATATCCTAAAATCACGCCTGATGAAGTCACCAACTTACTCAAAATTAAATACGCTATAAACACTCCTGCTGATGTACATGTGAGCATGGTCAACACTCTTCAACGTATTGTCTATAGGACAGATTATCCAAATCAAAAATCGGGTAATTATTTGAAGTCAATAGATATGCGTTCAATGAATTCGGGAACGTACTTACTCATTATCAAAGCTGACAAAGAGGTCATTGCACGATACCAAGTAGTAAAAGAAAATTCATAAAACGTTAATCAGTCGGTATTAATTCAGTGAAAAATGTGGCATCTTAGGCTCCATTGCATTGTGGAAGGTAAGCATACTGATCTGAACTTCCATAAAAGAGGTTAAAGGCAAATCAGCTATTAAATCCATTACTGCCATTTCTGACTTAGCATTGAATACACACCAAAGTTTAGAACGCTCTAATGATAAAGAATAATTTAATAAGCTTCCCTCATCAAAGAGTTTATTAACAGCTGCACGTTGGTACGGGATTAAGCCCATAAACTCATCTGTTAGTTGATCTGGCAGTGTAAAATCTACCATAAATTGGTATTCGTAATTCATCCGTTTATTTCAAATTTATAATTGAAGATATTTAAAATAACTTCCACCTACAAGATACATTATATAAAACTCTAAATCCAATTTTAGTATTAAAATAATACTAAAATGTCGCCACTTTTCTTTTCGTAAAAAACGCAATAAAAACTTTAAGAGATATTGAATAATACTCCAAGAAATGTTTCAATAAAACAATAAATAAATTTAACTATTTTATCTTTTCTATCTAAATGCAAGAGTGTTAGGTACCAAATCAGAGTTTAATTTGATGCGAATTCAGCAAGCTAAATGTATTCTTTTTTGGAAAAGCAATAGAAATTAGATAAGCTTATTTTTTAACCATTCGAACTTCTGTCATTGAGTAAATCAACTTATTGATATCGCCTGAGTTGAGTTGTAGTTTGCCTTTTATCGTAATCGGTTCAGCAGTATATTTAATGGCTTCTAGTGCTGTAACTTCCATCACTGTTTCGGGACCTGCTCCACCACAGAAAAAACACATATTATAAGGGAAAGCTGAAAAGACAAACTCTTTATGATTTTTGTAGCCTTCGACAGGAATAATATAGCCTTTCACCGTTATCTCTTTGCCATCTAAGTCTTGGACTTCTTTGCTAAAAACAGGTACATCTACTTTGAATCCCATCAGCTCATCATATTGCTTCTTAAAGGTGATTTTGCCTAAAGTCTTCCAAATATTTTTATCCTTCTTCGCTTTACTCTCTTTCTTCGCATCTGCTTTAGATTGCGCTTGAACGTCAACTGTAAAAGCAGCGACTAAAAACAAACAAGCTATGGCTATTATTATCTTTTTCATCTTAATTCTTTTTACAAATTTACCTTAAAACGCTACAAAATACCCTTAA
>JAHDIP010000101.1:0-16586 GCA_020630735.1 Saprospiraceae bacterium
ATAGTTTTTAAACACACAATGATAATGACTATTTAAATTTGGTAAGTTCCATCTGACTATCAAAGAAAATAAATATAGACATATGAAAGTATATTTTTTCTATTGTGTGTTTGTTTTTGGTATCCTTTTTACAAGTAGTTGTGAAAATGAAGCAACTACTCAAAACGACAGGAAACAGAAAAATATTGATTATACAGAAATGACAACAGCCTTTTGTGTATGCTCGCATCAAAGCATCGAAATAAGCAGGCGACTTAAGAAGTTAAGTTCTGATAGAGAAGCTATGACCAAATTCTTACCAGAGGCGGGCAAAAAATTTAATGAAGCAATTGAATGTTGTCTTAATGAGAAAAAGAACTTTGGAGCAGAAGAGCTAAACGAAGAAAGTCTCAAAAAAGGGTTAAAAAGAAACTGTCCTCAAATGCCTAACCAATTGATACAAGAAATACATCTTCGGTTAAAATAACGATAGAGTTTAATGAGTGCTAGGACAGAAAGGCTAACTTATTCTGTCCTAACACTTATTAACTGATGTTACGCAGATTTATCTTTTAAAAGAGAAAAAAAATAGTAATATTTAAATGACTTTTTTATAAAAGTAGCATGGAACGTTTTTATGCATAACATCAGTTATTTTTCTAAGGTTACTTAATAAAGATACTATTCAAGTTTTATCATTTACCTTAAAAAGTAGTTTTCATAGCAAAAGGTTATTGTACCAAGTGTTCCTTTAATGTTGCTAATAATGGTTCCGATTTTTTAAACCCTTTAATAATTCCCAAACGATTTAGTTCCTCGTCTAGTAATACAAAAGAAGGATAACTTGCTTGTCGATCCAAAAGCGTGTAAGCAAACTCATGAATACCTCTCCGACCACCTTGTACAAATTTGTAATCCTTACCTTTAAATCTTAAATCTTCTTTTTGCTCGGCATCAAACTTTACCGCATAAAAATTTTCATTAATATATCGAATCACATCTGGATCTGTAAAGGTTTTTTTGTCCATTACTTTACACCATCCACACCATTCGGTATAGATATCAATAAATAGTTTTTTTTGATTTTTTTCATTGGCAGCGATCGCTTCTTCAAGAGTATACCATTTGATGGCTTTGTTGTCAACTTCGACTTTGCTCGGAGCAAAACCATAAATGGTTGCAGATACTAATAAGGCAAAGGCAGTTGTCCAAAAAATAATCTTTTTCATAATCTTTTCTTTTTGAGTTAAAAAATAATTGAACTATTTTATCCAATTGGAATAGACCAAAAGTAGAGATGATGAGAAAGAAAAACAATGAAAAATGGATGGATATAAGGACTAATAGGGGGTGGAAAAAGGGACTAGACCCTTATTTAAAAGCTTGTTTTGCAATACTTTGCGCTTCTTTTCGGTTAGAAGCACCAATTTTTGAGTAAATTTTGTTGATATGTGTTTTTATTGTACTCAATTCTACAAATAAGGCACTCGCTATTTCCTTATTCGATTTGCCTTCGCATATAAGTTTTAAAATTTCTGATTCTTTCTGTGTGAGTACATCATCAGGCGAAAAGGGTTTTTCTGCGGGTTCAATAGGAGCTGATACTTGGCTTACTTGATGTTCTAATTGGGCGATATGACTACGAGATTGACGAAGTAAAAATAATAGACTAAGTATGCCTAGACTAAGCAATCCTATTAAAAAATATCCCCATGTTGGGAAAGAAGTGGATTCTTCATTGGCATGGTATCTAATTTTGAGTAAATAATTTTTGGTATAAATAGAGTTAGGCAATTCTGCTTTTAGGCGTTCGCCAAAATTTTGGTAAAAAGCTTTATCTCGATCAAAGTATTCATCAAAATCAGTATTGTTGATTGCTGCAAGAGCAACAAGTGTATTACTACAGGAGTCCGTAAACTCCTTTAGATCAGTATGTAGTTTATCTTTCGAAAATTTTAACTCAGTAGGAAATTTAATTCGATGAAAATAGAATCGAGGGAAAACGATGCGGGCTAAAGATTGCATCATATGATTTTCTGATTGACCCTTTACAGTATAGTCGCCAAAAGGGGCAATAGATTCAGGGCTAGCGGTTACTTCTATGGCATCACCATTTGCTAGTAAAACATGAACGAAATTGTGATCATCGCCACCTACATAAAGACAAGCATCGTAATCTGTATTTTGTTTTTTCATCAAATACAAACGGTAAAATTGCTTTTCACTTGGCAAGTTATCTCCTTCCAAAATGAAGGTTCCATCACTATTTATCGAAGCGGTATTGACAATCATATCGGGGCTCGTTCGATAATAATCACTTAGCTTTTTGACGGCAGCCATGAAAATTTTTGGCTGCCATTCTTCACCAAGATTTACCTGTCCTTTTACCGAATATTGCGCTGTAGCAATAGGGCTGAAAAATAAAAAACAACAGATACTTGTGATCAAAAACCTCATAAAGAAGTAATGGTTTGAATGGTTGAAAACCGAATGCGACCACAATATATTTAAAAACTATTAATTCGTTTTGTCAAATCAACACTTTATTGATCATTAATTATTGATTGCCAATTTTTTGCTTTAACAAAACAAATTAATCAATAGCTTAGCCTCCCGCAATTGCTCGCATTATTTCAGCACAAACGATTGCTCCATAGGTTCCTATAGCATAACCTAATACAGCAAGTAAAACACCAACAGGAGCCAAGGACGGACTAAAAGCTGAAGCAACAATAGGGGCTGAAGCAGCTCCACCAATATTGGCTTGCGAACCAACTGCAACAAAGAAAAACGGTGCTCTGATTATTTTTGCAGTAACAAGCAAAATTGTTACATGTACCAACATCCAAATAATACCGATAGCAAAAAGACCTAAATTATTTAACACTTCACCAAGGTTCATTTTCATACCGATGGTAGCGACTAAAAAATAAATGAAGATAGAACCCCAAGTAGAAGCACCTATACCTTCTAATTTCCGAGCTTTGGTAAACGATAAGGCTAGACCAATTGTGGTAGACAAAACAATCAACCAAAAGAAATGCGACATTAAAGAATTGAGTTTTAGAGAATCTAAAGTTTCTTTAAAGCCTTTCATAAATGGTGTCAAAAAATCGGCTCCCCAGTGCGAAAGCGCAACGCCTCCAAAGGCAAATCCGAGCATTACAAAAAGACTCGTTGTTGTAGGCATTTCAGCAATACTATCTCGATAACTTTCGATAGATTTTTTTAAATCTTCGATTGCAGAACTATCAGCATTAAGCCACGAATCAACTCGTTCGGATATATTAGCACCATATAATAAAAAGCCCATCCAAATATTAGCCACAACTACATCCACAATAATCATAGTAGCAAAAATTGGCTTATCATCTACTTCATAAATAATGGCCATAGCGTTTTGGTTGGCACCACCACCAATCCAACTTCCTGCCACCGAAGATAATCCTCTCCAAACTTGATCAGAGTCTGCAGAAATAATACCTGGTGCAATGTTTAAAATTACCCAAAGTGCAATAGGACCACCTATAATAATACCAAAGGTAGCCGCAAAAAACATGATCAATGCTTTAGGTCCTAGGTTGACAATTCCTTTCAAATCTATACTCAAACATAATAGAATAAGACTGGCAGGCAATAAAAACCTAGAAGCGACATAATACAACTGCGAATGCCCTTCAAACTGTTTAGTATCAGGTATATTATTGTCTTTTATCCATTGTTGTATTTCTGAAAAAGAAGCACCATCTGGAACGGTGAGACCAAGTTTTGCAACATGATCAATCAAGCCACTTTCATACCAATGTGCAGCTATCCAGCCCAGAGGCCAATGCAAAAGAGCAGGTATAAAATAGCACAACAATAAAGCGGGTACAAACTGATAAAATCGTTTCCACCCAGGAGAATCTAAGCTAGAAGTATAAAAAATTGAGGCTAAAACTATCAGCAATAACCCAAGAGTTACTGCGTCATTGGTAAATAAGGGTTCCATGTATAACTTTTTAAAAAACTATTTTGAGTCTTAAAGATAGTATTTTATGTTAAAAATTAAGATCAATATCTTTCTTTTGCCTAACTTGCTTTTTCAAACATAAAAATAAACGATGACAGAACAAGATAAACAATTTATGATAGAAGCCATCCAACTATCAAGGAATGGAATGCAAAATAATGAAGGTGGTCCTTTTGGAGCTATCGTTGTGAAAGATGGAAAAATTGTAGGAAGAGGAAATAACAAGGTAACTTCTAGTAACGACCCAACAGCACATGCTGAAGTAACTGCAATAAGAGATGCCTGCAAAAACTTAGGCACGTTTCAATTAGATGACTGTATCATTTACTCGTCTTGCGAACCTTGCCCGATGTGCCTTGGAGCTATCTATTGGGCCAGACCAAAAAAACTATACTTTGCTTGTTCAAGAGAAGATGCGGCGAATATCAATTTTGATGATGATTTTATCTATAAAGAAATTCCTTTACCAATAGATCAACGTCAAATACCTACAGCTCAAATAATGCAAGAAAAAGGTGTAGAAGTATTTAACGAATGGGCAGCTAAAGAAGACAAAAAAGAATACTAAAAATTCAAACTTTTGTTTTGGTACTAAACTATAGTGAGCATAAAAATAAATTTATTATTATGAGAAATTGCTATCGACTAAGCGTACTGTGCTTAGCTTTATTTTTCTATATTTCTACTTTTGCTCAAGAAGCTATAGATCCTTCCCTTCTGACAATAGATCGTATTTACAATTCGGGTGATTTATATCCTCAACGGATGCCAGCAGTTCAATGGATGAATAAAGGCGAGACTAGTATACTACTTAATCCATCGAAAGATATAAAAGGAGCTTTTGATCTTGTTTCGATTAACACTGCGAATCAAAGAAGTAAGGTACTGTTGAGTGCCAAACAATTAATTCCTAAGAATGCAGATCAACCTATTGCTATAGAGTCTTTTAATTTATCGCATGATGAGACGAAAGTATTGATTTTTAATAATTCAAAAAAAGTTTGGCGAAGCAATACGAAAGGTGACTATTGGGTTTACGATTTAGAAACGAGTAGCCTCAAACAATTAGGAAAAGATCTTCCCAAAAGTTCCTTGATGTTTGCAAAATTTTCAACAGACAATAAATATGTAGCTTATGTGAGTGGCTTCAATATTTATACAGAAGATTATAAAACAGGAGCCATTAAACAGCTAACTACTGACGGAACAGGAGCTATTATAAATGGTACATTCGATTGGGTATATGAAGAAGAGTTTGGTTGTCGAGATGGTTTTAGGTGGAGCCCTAAAGGAACGGATATTGCTTTCTGGCAATTAGATGCTTCAAATAGCGGCACCTTTTATATGATCAATAATACGGACTCCATTTATTCTCAAATGGTACCTGTTCAATATCCAAAAGTTGGGGAAGAACCTTCGGCTTGTAAAGTCGGATTAATAAACTCTATAACGAAAGAAATAAAATGGATAGACTTAGGCGACCAACGAAAAAACTACATCCCACGTATGCAGTGGGTAGATGATGATTATTTGCTCATTCAGCAGATAAATAGAAAACAAAATCATCTTACGGTTTGGAAGTATCAGTTATCCAACCAAAAATTATCTAAAATTTACGAAGAAAAAGAAAAAACGTGGGTCGATATTTCTTATCCAGATATTACAGCCAATGGTTGGGGAATGCACGATTTGGAATTAGTAGAGGATAATAAATCTTTTTTGCGCTTAAGCGAAAATGATGGCTGGCGACATATTTATAAAATAGATATCGCAACAGGTAATAAAACGGTACTCACAAAAGGCGATTACGATGTAGCTTCTATTTATGCGGTATCTAAAACAGCAGCTTTTTTCTCCGCTTCTCCAGACAATAGTACAGAGCGGTATTTATATCAAATCAACCTAGATGGAAAGGGCAAAGCAACTAGAGTGACTCCTAAAGGTTTTAAAGGTGTCAATTCTTACAAAGTTTCCCCAAATGCTAGTTTTGCTATTCATTCACATTCAAATATACACAGACCTCCGACAACACATTTGGTGAAATTACCAACACATGATTTGGTCAAAACATTTATTGATAACGAGGCATACAAAAAAAAGATGAGCGAACTTCGCCAACCAGAGGAAGAATTTTTTAAGGTTACTACATCGGATGGTATAGAAGTAGATGGACACATGATAAAACCAATTGACTTTGATCCAAAGAAAAAATATCCCGTTTTGTTTTATGTATATGGTGAGCCTTGGGGACAAATAGCTACCAATACATGGAGTGGTCTTTGGGAAAAAATGTTAGCTCAGCAAGGTTACTTTGTCATCAGAATGGATAATAGAGGTACGCCTTGTTTGAAAGGGAGCGAATGGCGCAAAAGTATTTATCGCAAAATTGGTGTCTTAAATTCTAGAGATCAAGCAATGGCTGCCAAAGAAGTTTTGAAGTGGAATTTTATAGATGCCGATCGAGTAGCTGTTTGGGGTTGGAGCGGAGGTGGTTCGATGACACTCAATTTATTATTCCGTTATCCTGAAATTTATAAAACAGGAATGGCTGTAGCTGCTGTTGCCAACCAATTGTATTATGACAATGTATACCAAGAGCGTTATATGGGATTACCTGCCGAAAATTTGGAAGATTTTATTGAAGGATCGCCAATTACTTATGCAAAAAAACTCAAGGGGAATTTGCTTTTAATCCATGGTACAGGAGACGATAATGTGCATTACCAAAATGCCGAAGCATTGATAAATGAACTCATCAAACAGAATAAACAATTCGACTTAATGATTTACCCTAATCGTTCGCATGGTATTTATGAAGGTGAAAATACAAGCAGACATCTTCGTACCTTATTGACAAACTATTTGCATGAACATGTGCCAGCTGGCGGAAAGTAAGTTATTTGAATGAACTTTAGGAGCTATCATTTGTATAAAAAAGCAAAAAGCCCATCACAGATTGAGTGATGGGCTTTTTGCTTTATGTGAAATAATTATTTATCGTTTAGTCATTCGTTGTGTTCGAATAACTTTTGCATCAGCTCCAATCATCTGAACCAGATAAAGACCTTCAGGCAAATCTGCGATATAATATTTCTTTCCTTCTATAACGGGAAAGTTTTTCATTTTTTTACCAACGAGATTATAAATTGTGATTTGAGTAACTTTATTCGAATCAGTATTTTTTACACCAATAAAATCTGTCGTTGGATTTGGATATATTGTTAATTCTGACTTTTTAACTTCTTTTGCTTCTACTACCGCTTTGGGGTTTCGTTCTTGTTCATACGTACAATTGATACAGTTGGTCCTTTGTGCCGACAAAGAAATAACAACAAGAATGCAAGATAAAATAAATAGTAAGGCTTTTTTCATAACTAAAATTAAGGTTAATAGGGTTACACTTATTTATTACAAAATACTATAATAAAAGGATAGTTACAAGATACTGTGTAGTAGTTTAAGTATTATTTAACAGTTTTATGGCAATATGTCGATAGGATATCAAAATAATAGCAATTATTGCACCAAAATTGATAAATAAGTGACTCTTGAAGTAAAAAAAGCATTTTGCAATAAGTGATAATTGTGAAATAATAGTTTCAGAAACCCCCTTATTAGGGAATATTTGTAGGTGTAAAGCCTTTTTGTGACTAATAGTCTATGGTATAAAGTGGAAGAAAAATTGATAAATTAACAATAAATTTCTATCATTTATTTATGTATAAAAATAAAATTATACTATAATAATTTGTTTTATAGGTTTATAGATATGAAGTAAATAAAAATTTAAACATTTTTATTTTTTATAATATGATTTATTTGTCACAATGAGATGCATTTTATAATTTCACATTATAATTACATGGATACATATCTTTTTCGTATAAACTAATATACTCAGCCTCAATTTATTTAGACCGTTTCATTTCTGAAAATAGATACTTCTTCTGAAGTATCATTCAACATATTTTCATTACCCATCAATAGTCTGTAAAGTATTTACAGATACAAACTAGTAGTACAAAATTTTATCAAGTTATAAGTGGTGCACAACTTATGATCTTGAATGTTTTTGCTTAGAGCAAAGTGCTCTTACAAACTATATATTTATTAACTATTTAACTAACCAAAAAGCTTAAAATTATGAGGTCACTCACTATTTTATTTATTTGTTGTTTATTCGCTCAAATTAGTTTTGCACAGTCGGGTAAAACTGTAGCTCAAACAGTTTCGACTTATCGCACATCGGGAGTAGAATTTAAACCTGTAAAGAAAGTATTTAAAGATGTAAAGTCAAATGTAGCAGAACGCCCTGCTGTCCAACAAGCATTATCTGAAGCAACGTTTTTTGATATTAACACATTGAATATCCAATCACTTCGTACAAGTAATGAAACGGCTATTCAAATGCGCCTGCCTATTACACCAAATGAAGAAGTGGAATTAGAATTAGTACAAGTTGAGGTCTTTGCTCCAGACTTTAAGATTCGTACAAGTGATGGTTTAGAAACCTATGATCAAAAAGGTGTACACTATAGAGGTATCATCAAGGGAGACAATACTTCTCTGGCTTCAATCAGTGTATTTGAAGATGAGGTAATGGGTTTCTTTTCTAATAATGATGGAAACTATATCATTGGTAAACTTCAAGCTCCTTCAACAAGCGAGCATATCGTTTACTTAGAAAGTGATTTATTGGTACAACCAAACAGCGAATGTGCTATGCCAGATGATGGTATTCCTTACAAAAAAGTAGATCTTGAACCACTACCTGACGATAGAGATGCAGGTGATTGTGTAACTGTATTTATAGAAGTAGATAATGATATCTACAATAATAAAGGTAGTGGTACTCAAGCATATGTAGAAGGCTTTTTTGCTCAATCAGCTACTTTATATGCAAATGAAAGTATTAATGTTGCTATTTCTGATGTCTTGATTTGGACAACGAATAGCCCATATACACAAACGAGTTCTACAGGTTTACTTAGTCAGTTCCAAGCACGTTATAGCAATAGTAGTCCTGTTCCGGGTAATATAGGTCACTTAATTAGCTACGACGGAAGTGGTGGTGTTGCTGCTGGTTTCAGTGGTGTGTGTAACCCTACTAATGATCAAAATATGTGTTTTAGTGGTATCCAATCTAGCTATAGCACAGTACCTACTTACTCTTGGACAGTACAAGTATTTACACACGAAATGGGTCACTTATTTGGTTCAAGACACACACACGCTTGTGTATGGAATGGTAACAATACAGCTATTGATGGTTGTGCTGGTCAAACTGAAGGAAGCTGTTCTCTACCTGGTAGCCCATCAGGCGGTGGTACAATTATGAGTTACTGTCACTTTACTACTGGTATTAGCTTTAATAATGGCTTTGGTTCTCAGCCAGGTAATGTGATTCGTAATCGAGTAGCTGGTGCTTCTTGTTTAGCTGCTACTTGTGGTGGTAGCGGACCAACTTGTAATGATGGTGTACAAAATGGAGACGAAACAGGTGTAGACTGTGGTGGTTCTTGCCCTGCTTGTCCAACTAATTGTAATGAAAATACTGTAACGCTTACAATTACTTTAGATAACTATCCAGAAGAAACAAGTTGGACAATTACTTCAGGTGGAACAACGTATGCTTCAGGTGGGACTTATGGTAACCAATCTGATGGTTCTACGATTACAATCAACGAATGTTTAGCAGATGGTTGCTACGACTTTACTATTAATGACGCTTATGGAGATGGAATTTGCTGTGGGTACGGAAACGGTTCTTATTCATTGACAGATGATAGTGGAAGTGTATTAGCTTCAGGGGGGCAGTTTACAAGTTCAGAAACGACTAACTTCTGTTTAAATGGAGCACCTGCTCCAACCTGTGATGATGGTGTACAAAATGGTGATGAAGAAGGTGTAGATTGTGGCGGTTCTAACTGTCCAGCTTGTCCTTCTTGTAGTGATGGTATTCAAAACCAAGGTGAAGAAGGTGTAGACTGTGGTGGTCCATGTCCTGCTTGTCCAACATCTGGTTGTGAAACAATCAACTTCAATGACTATTCTATCAATTCTTATGGTGGTAGTCAAGATGGAGGTACATCAAGTGTAATTGGTGGAGGAACAGGATTAGGTATTTTTGATAATGCTTGGAAGTCTATCAGCTTAAATTATACAATTACTGCTAATACTATTATCGAATTTGAATTCGGCTCAACCGTACAAGGTGAAATTCATGGTATTGGATTTGATGGTGATAATTCTATTAGTTCTAATCTTACCTTTAAACTATACGGTACTCAAAACTGGGGTATTACTAATTATGATAATTACAATAACTTAGGATACTGGGAAGCATACACTATTCCTGTTGGACAATTCTATACAGGAAATGCTGATCGTTTATTCTTTGTAGCAGATCATGATGGTGGTGCAAGTAATGGAAATACGTATTTCCAAAATATCAAGATCTATGAAGGATCTTGTGGTTCGGCAATGCCTAATGCAGACATCTTTGAAGTAGGTACTGTAGAAATCGGAAACGATGGGGAATTAGAATTTGTAGCTGCTAAAACAAAGGTTTATCCAAACCCTGCTACAAACGTCATCAATGTAGACTTAGCGCAATCTTCTGCTGAAGCTGCTCAAATTTCTATCATTGATATGTACGGAAAAGTAGTTAGACAACATACTGCGATCAACGAAATTTCTATTGCATTAGAAATTAATGATTTGACACCAGGACTTTACTTAGTAAAAGTAGAAAACGGTGACGAAACAACTGTTGAAAAAGTAGTGGTGAAATAAGAATCTAAAAAACTATTTTTAATAACGTTTTTTGAAAGCTGCCTCATACTAATTATGGGGCAGCTTTTTTATGACCGCTTTTGAAATTACGTATTATCATTTCTTTTTCTCCACCCCCTTTTCCGTTTACTATATTATGCTTACCGTTCATGACCAAATCGTGTCATGATAACTTTATATTTCTGCTCAACACACAAAAAACACCTTTCATAACAATTGATATACCGTCCATGTCCTTTTGCTCAAAACAAGGTATGTGCACCCCTATCTTTGCATCAGAGATTAAATAAAAATAAACCAAGAAAACATTTCTATTATGAAAAACTTAAGTTTTGCTAATGTGAAAATTTATGAGGGCTCTTCTTGTAATAATGCAAGAATGATTGATCCTTCAACAAGAGATATTAGTGCAATACTTGGTGAAATAAATGAAAACGATATTAAATTTGAAACAGAAAACTCAATAGTTACGATTAAACCAGAGATTTATCCGAATCCTGCTACAAACGTAATCAATGTAGACTTAGCACAGTCTTCCGCTGAAGCGGCTCAAATTTCTATCATTGATATGTACGGAAAAGTGATAAGACAACATAACTCAATCAATGAATATAATGTAGCATTAGACATTGCTGATTTAACAGCTGGAATATATTTAGTGAAAGTAGAAAATGGAGGTGAGACAACTGTTGAGAAAGTAGTCGTAAATTAAAACGAACTTCTACAAATAAGAATCCCGAATTCTAGCATATACTAGAATTCGGGATTCATTTATAACAAGAATAAAAAATTATTTCTTTACAAGTGGATTAATATCGACAACTTCAATTTTAAAAACTAAAACTGCATCAGCAGGGAGGTCAATGCCATCCTCTTTGATAGCCAAAGGTCCATAACCCAATTTTGAAGGAATCAATAACCAGCCTTCGCTTCCTTTATTAAAAAACTGTAAACCTTCTTCCCATCCATCAATTACCTTTTTTTGACCAAGCACAAATTCATAAGGCTTTTTTCCTTTTGAAGAATCGAAAACACTTCCATCAAGGAGCTGACCTTCATAAGATACTTTTAATTGATCTCCAGCTTTAGCTTTTGCACCTTTACCTTTTTTGGTGATTACATAACTTAAGCCAGAAGGTGTACGTTTGGTTTTTAGTTTATTATCTAGCGCATATTCATTGATCAATTTTTTATCTTTTACAAACTGCGTTTTGACATGAGCTTCGAAGGCACGGCGTTCTTTTTGCTCTAGCTCTACCATGTACTTATCGTACTCACCAAGGTTCATTATTTTTACGAGTTCTATCTCAAAAATTAATGGTGAATTAGGAGGAATCGCTCCAGCTCCTCTTGTTCCATACGCCAAACTAGGAGGTACATATAAGCTACCTTTTGCTCCAACTTTATAAAGCGGAATTCCTAAATCCCAACCTCTAATTACTTGTCGATAACCAACTTGAAAAACGAAAGGATCATTGGCTTCTGATTGATCAAATACTTTACCATCAAGCAATTTGCCAACATAATTTACCATTACATAGTCGCCCTTTTTAGGCATAGCTCCTTTTCCTTTTTTATCTACAGTATAGAAGATGCCATCTTTCGATTGTTTAGCGTCGATCTTATTTTCTTTAAGGTACGACTTGAGGTCGAGTTGAGTTTGAGCTGAAAGAGATAAGGCTATAAGTATACAGAAATTGAAAATAAAAAAACGTTTCATGAGAATTTGTTTTAAAATGGATGTACATGGTTTGATGGGGCATATACAGTGCCAAGGCATTGGTAAAAAACTACCTTAACTTTTTTTTAAACGTTTCAGGTTGAATAGTGTTGCGTCTCCATTCCTCAGAAATGAGGAGTTCATTGCTTAGAAATAGAGACACGATTATAAAAGCTATTGGTTATCAGAGGAAAGGACTAAAACTCACAAATAATATCTTATTTTTTTAACCGAAGATTAACATATGTTTCTCCATCAATTCGTTGGTTGGCACTCAGAAAAAGGGTTACGCCATCTTTTGTGAAAGAAGAAGCAATACGCTCTTTAAAAATTTTAGATATTTTTTCGTTTGATTGCATTTTTATATCCGTTTTTTCCCAGCCAAGCTTGTCCATTTCTGCAACATAATATTCTTTCACTGAATTAGCACTTTTGTCTGTTTTGATGGTAATGGTAACATTTTTATCTATTGTTGCATCAACAGGACTTGCCCGCATTATTGTTCCTTCTGGAAGTTGAGGAAGTGACATATCTTTATAAACAGTCGGATATTCTGTCGATAAGGCTTTTTTCTTTTTATTAATATCAATAGGTTCTGTTGTTGCTGTTTCAGGTTTAGTAGAAGTCGTAGTAGTTTCTTCCGCTGTAGTAGAATCACTTGAGCAACTGATAAGGCAAATAGAAAAAATAAGAGTAAATAGTAAAAGTGTGTTTTTCATGGTTCTCTTTTTTGTGTTAAACAAAAACACCCGATTGTAATTGAATAATTAGAATCGGGTGCATATATTTGATTTATTTTTTTTACAATAAAGTAGCGAAGTAGTCCGCAAATTCTTGTACAGACATAGCACCTTTATCGCCTTCTCCTTGAATACGTACAGCTACTTTATTTTCAGCTACTTCTTTTTCTCCGACGATCAACATAAAAGGAATTTTTTTCAATTCAGTATCTCTAATTTTACGACCGATACTCTCACTACGATCATCAATTATCCCTCTGATATCATGAGCTGCCAACTGATCTTTTATCTCGTTACAATAGTCGTTGAAACGATCACTAATTGGTAAAATAGCAAACTGCTCAGGAGATAACCAAAGTGGAAATTTACCAGCACAGTGCTCAATCAATACACCAATAAAACGTTCCATAGAACCAAATGGCGCACGGTGAATCATCACTGGACGATGAGGCTGATTGTCAGCTCCGATATATTCCAATTCAAAACGCTCTGGTAAATTATAATCAACCTGAATCGTTCCTAATTGCCAGCTACGACCAAGAGCATCCTTCACCATAAAGTCAAGTTTGGGTCCATAAAAAGCCGCTTCACCTAATTCAGTCGTCGTTTCTAAACCAACTTCTTTTGTTGCTTCGATGATGGCAGATTCTGCCTTTTCCCAGTTTTCATCAGAGCCAATATATTTTTCATTTTTCTCAGGATCACGCAAAGAAATTTGAGCCGTAAAATCTTTGAAGCCTAATTTGCTAATCACGTGCATCGTCAGATCCAAAACGCCTAAAAATTCGTCTTTCAGTTGGTCAGGTGTACAGAAGATATGTGCATCATCTTGTGTAAACCCACGTACACGTGTCAAACCATGCAACTCTCCACTCTGCTCATAACGGTATACAGTTCCAAACTCAGCAATACGTATTGGAAGCTCTTTATAAGAGTGTGGTTTATGTCCAAATATTTCACAATGGTGAGGACAGTTCATTGGTTTTAATAAAAATTCTTCGCCTTCTCTTGGTGTTAAGATTGGACTAAAACTATCTTCTCCGTATTTCTCCCAGTGACCAGAAGTAACGTATAAATCTTTCTTTCCAATATGTGGAGTGATAACAGGTGTATAGCCTCTTTTGATTTGTTCTTGCTTCAAAAAGTCTTCTAAGCGAGTACGTAAAGCCGTACCCTTTGGCAACCAAATCGGTAAGCCTGAACCTACTTTTTGTGAAAACATAAATAGCTCTAATTCTGCACCTAGTTTTCGATGGTCACGCTTTTTAGCTTCTTCCAGCAGTTCCAAATATTCGGTTAGCTGCTTTTGTTTTGGGAAAGTAACGCCGTAGATACGTGTCATTTGTTGGCGGTTTTCATCACCTTGCCAGTAAGCGCCTGCCACGTTCATTAGTTTGATCGCTTTGATATCGCCAGTATTGGCAATATGAGGTCCTTTACAAAGGTCAACAAAGTTACCTTGTTTATATAAGGTAATTTCTCCATCATTCAATTTCTCTAGTAGCTCCAATTTATATTCATCGCCTTTCTCTTTGAAATAGCTGATAGCATCCGCCTTTGATGTTTCTTGTCGGATGTAGTCATTTTTTTCACGAGCCAGTTCGAGCATCTTTTTTTCGATCTTTGGAAGATCAGATAAAGTGATCGTCGTTTCCCCTGGATCAATATCATAATAAAATCCATTATCAATAGATGGTCCAGCACCAAACTTTGTACCGGGATACAGTATTTCTAAAGCTTCTGCCATTAGGTGAGCAGATGAGTGCCAAAAGGTAGCTTTCCCATCCTTGTCATCAAAGGTTAGTAACTGTACTTTAGCATCTTCATTAATGGCACGGGTAGCATCCCATACTTCACCATTTACGTTTGCAGAAACTACTTTTTTTGCCAGACCATGGCTGATCGACTTCGCAATATCTATGGCATTAGTACCTGCTTCGTATTGCCTTACATTTCCGTCGGGGAACGTAATATTTATCATTGTAATAATTTTTCTATAGAGGTTAAAAGGTTAATCAAAATGAAAGTTTAAATAAAAAATTATCCTGTTGAGGTTTTCATTTTTATTTAATTTTTTTACTTAAAAGGTTAATATCTCTACGTTTTTTTGAATGAAAAAGTTTAAATAAAACACTGAATTATAAATTGGGGGGCTAAAATAACGTTTTTTAAAGATATGTTCAATGCTTACAGTAGATTAATAAAATTTGATACCATATCTTTTCTAACAAAAAACACATATTGAATTGGTAAAACCTTATTTTTACGGTACTACTATATCAAACTAGAAGAATGGCAAAACGATCTGATGATGCTGGCAAAGCTTTAGAGTTTATTATTGTCCATTTTCTCCAACGACGCTTTGGGGAAAAAGCCTTACTTAAAGGAGTAACAGATGAGAATCAATTAAAAGACAGCAAAAAATTTGAATGTTTACCTGTAGATCAACAAGAATACTATATTCTACAATCAAAAAAAATTGTTGATTGGCTCATTACTAGGTTTTCGTTGGGTGCAATGCCTTTTTATATTGATCGTTTAGAAGATTTTGCGGCTAGGAAAGGAGATATTACGGATATACGCTTGATACAAAATGAAAAAATAATCAATCTTTCGATTAAACACAACCATAAAGCCGTCAAACATCAGCGACCTCGTTCGATTGCCCAATGGTGTGGTTATGAAAAGAAAAGTCCACCTGATCGTGCCTTTAGGGCAAGTTATAAGCAGGTGGCTAATTTGTTCTTGGAAAAGGCATTAGCTTTAAAAGCTGATGCGATAACGTTTAAAGAAATAAAAGACATTCAAAAAGACTTTATTGAAAAAGAATTGTACGAAGAAGTATGCCTTATCGTCAAAGATTTTATCACAACATATTGTAATACAGAAAAACACGTTGCTTTCTTATTTAATTTTTTGATTGGAAAACACGACTACTATAAGGTAATTGTAAAACGAGATGCTGTAGAAATCTTAGACTTCGTTGATATTCCCGTGCCGAAAACGGTTGTTGCTTCTATAAAAGACGTCAAATATGTGCATCTACATTTTTCGAACGATTGGGAAATAACGATGCGGGTGCATACGGCTAGCTCGAAGTTGGGCGATAGTTTAAAGTTTGATAGTCAACCTACGAAGATTGATGTGGTAGAAGAAAAATTATAAACTCATGTTACACAAAGAAAAAGTGATGATATAGAAAAGTCGGCATTAGAAATTTAGCGTTAAGAAAATAAGAAAAGCGGGTTGGCATAGGCTTTTTCCTGAAGTGGATCACTAAACGAAGCAGCTAAATATTAGCGCATACAAGCCAAGAAGTGAGTAACGACTTGGGAAAAGC
>JAHDIP010000101.1:16686-20522 GCA_020630735.1 Saprospiraceae bacterium
GAGAGCTTTTTTGGTTACTTTTTTTTGCGGTAAAAAAAAGTAAAATGCCAAGAGTAATTGATAAAAGCTCAAAACAATATTTGTGAAAAATTCAGCGAAAAGGTTTTAAATGAGTAACATCAGTTATAAAAATAAAAATAACATTCCTTTGCATAGTAAGCAACTACTCGAAAAAGGCTAATTTTGTTGAAAATAATTTACATGAATATTGTTTCTCTTTTTTCTGGTGCAGGTGGTTTAGATTTGGGCTTCAATCGTGCAGGTTTCAAAACGATCTGGGCAAATGAATATGATAAGGATATTTGGGAAACCTTTGAAAAAAATCATAAGCAAACCCAACTAGACCGTCGAAGTATTACAGCTATAGAAGCAAATGAAATCCCTGACTGCGTAGGTATTATTGGTGGTCCTCCTTGCCAGAGTTGGAGTGAGGCTGGTTTGTTAAAAGGTTTGAAAGATAAAAGAGGACAATTGTTTCTAGATTTTGTCAGAATATTAGAAGCCAAAAAGCCTTTATTCTTTTTAGCAGAAAATGTTCATGGTATGCTTTTTAAGCGTCATGATAAAGCACTAAAACGAATTATCAAGAGTTTTGAAAGTGTAGGATATACCGTTTCTTACCGACTATTGAATGCGAAAAACTTTAATGTTCCTCAAGATCGACGACGGGTTATCTTTGTAGGCTATCGCAAAGATGTTTTGGATAAGAAATTTGTTTTTCCTGAAGGAACAGAAAACTTTATCACCTTAAAAGATGCGATAGGCGACTTGGCGAAAATTAAGCCAGCACCTGTTCGAACGGTAGGAGATATCGCAAAGGTCTCAAAAGACAACTTTCCCAATCATGAATATTATACGAGTGATTATTCATCCATGTTTATGTCAAGAAATCGGGTACGATCTTGGGATGAAGTTTCGTACACTATACAAGCAGGCGCACGCCACGCCCCCATACATCCACAGGCTCCGAAAATGCACTTTGTAGAAAAAGATAAATACGAATTTGTACGAGGAAAGGAAAAGTTGTACAGGCGATTATCTGTAAGAGAATGTGCTCGGATTCAAACTTTTCCAGATGATTTTATTTTTTATTATACCAAAGTATCGGCTGGATATAAAATGATTGGAAATGCTGTGCCAGTGAATTTTGCGAATGCCTTAGCTTTATCTATTTTAAACGATCTTGTAGAACATGACTTGGTACCTAAACCAAATCGAAAAATTTCTCGCCAAATAAAACAATTACTTTCTGTTGTTTAAAATATTCTTATTGTATAACCTGTTGTAGGTATAAAAAACAATAGTATGCGTAAAGGACTTTTATGGTTAGTACTCATTTTGCTTGGCTTAATATCTGGTGTGATTTTGACACAGCTTTTTCAAAACAGATACCAGCTACGCACAAATGACCAAGCGATATTGCTCGAACAGCAAATCAAAAAAGTTTGTAAACTTGTAACCGTTGAAGGTAATTATGTAGAGCATTACGACTATAATGATCCACTTCGGAGTACCTACGAACCTTGGTTTTTGATGCCTGGTATTGTCAATTATAAAGCATTCATTCCTCAAAAATCGGCTCGACTACGAATAAAGGCAAAAGTCTTAGTTGGTTATGATTTAGAAAAAATAAGAGTGGAAACATTTCCTAACGAGCGTAAAATTATGTTATCTAGTTTGCCTGAACCGTCTGTTATTTCTATCGAACACGACATTGATTATTTTGATAAAGATGATAGTATTTTTAGACCAATAGATGAACAAGACTTTTTGGCAATGAGTAAAGGAGCAAAAGCTAAAATTGAAGAAATTGCGGTTACCGACGAGTTGCTGCAAGATGCCTCTAAGCAAGGTAACGAACTTCTAGAACTAATCAATTTTATGGTTCAAAATGCGGGTTGGGAACTGGTATATGCTGATGATATTCGACCAGTTAAGAAAAAAGAAACCTTACCGAACTAATCAAAACTGCTCTTAAAATTTCGTTAATCCAGATTATTTTTTCCCAAAACGCTTCTTTTTTTAGTAACATTATAGTAGGATGCAAGAAATAGATTATACCGAACTGAGAGCTTGGCAAGCTGCTGGAAAAGATTTTCAGTTGATTGATGTACGAGAAGTGGAAGAACACGAAGCTTTTAATATCGGTGGTGAACTCATGCCGCTTAATTTTTTCTTACGTCATACGGAACGAATAGATACAACAAAACCTGTAGTAGTTTATTGTAAACGAGGTATCAGAAGTCAATTAGCTATTCAGCGCATTTCTGAAAAAAGAAATGATATAGATTTCTATAATTTGCAAGGAGGAATATTGCCCCTTTTAGGAATTAAGTAACCTTAAGATACATGAATGAAATAAGATTTTTTTCTATTATTGTTATTTGTCTCTTATCTTCATTTGTACTACTCAAGATTTATGTGAACGAACGAAGAATAGATGCAGAGCGTAATGTGAGAGGCATTATGTGGTTTGGTCTTGCGACTTTGGCTTGGGCGGTCGGTTATCTATTTGAATACTGTTTTTCTTCTTATCTAGCTTCTATGAATTGTGTTGGTTCTTGTGTCGAAAATAATTTTATTCTCATCAGCGCAAAGACAGGTTTTTCCTTGCTCAACTCCTTGTTTATTTTGCTTACACTTCCATCGATAGAAATGGAAGAAAAGAGAAACATCATTGTAGAGTTGATCGAAGAAAAGGGAGAGCAAATTATCATTGGAGGTTATTTGCTGCTTTCATTTGTGATTACAAGTCTCATCCTTTTTATGATTGTAGAGTTGGGAGCCAATAATATTGTCTTGTATATCACTGACTTTATTATCTCCTTTTTTGTAGCGGTTATTTTATTGGTAGAAGTAAGCAAAGCCTTTTCGGCTCGTAATATGAGCTTTATGAAAATGCACTCTATCATTTTGTTTTTGCTTATTTTGGTTACGATCGTATTGCTCATTCTTCCCATTACAAATCCTGAAGTAACAAAAGCAGTTTGGTATGCTGTGGTCTATAATTTTTCCTCTATCACTTTTAAAGTCTTATTGATCTTCTTTTTCTTCATTCTCATTTATAGCTCAAAAGTTATTCAGCAACCTAGTATATCTACTGAGCCACGACTGAAACAAATGCAAATGCAATTGCAAGGCTTAAAAATAGAAAACGAATACTTATTGGAGCAACTTTCAAAAAATGATATTCTCTTTCAATTAAAAGAAGATAAACAATCACTTTTGATCAAAAAAGAAGAAGGCAATTATATTTTGTTAATTCATATGCCAGAACTAGAACATTCAGATATCGAAGTGAAGTGGACAAAGGCGAATATGCCATTTGTGTATTGGTATTATTTTGCGAAGGCAAAAAGAGATGGTAAAGCTATTTCTAGCAAAAGTCTCAAGACGGTAGATATCCATAAAATGAAGCAAATAATGAAGAAGGCGATCAATGAAGTATTGGTCGAAGAAGAGAAAGCGAAGCTGTCTGTCGAAGATCTTTTTTCCAATCCAAGCATGAATTTTTTCGAGATAAAGTTCGCAAAAGATCAGATTTTTATCCAAAATGAAACAGAAATTGAGCAAAACCTCGCCATTAAGAAATTTTTAAGCTCTAATCTAATTCCTTGATTATCAGTTCTGAAAAATACTGAAAAACTTTAATTCTACTGAAAAAGTGTGGTTTTCGGTGAAAAAAGAACCTTTCCTATAAAAAGTAAACTTACCTTAAGACTATGTTTTATACCCCAAAAAACATTTTTTTGAGTGCTTGAAAGCTCAAAATCAAAATAAGAATTGGCTTTATGCTACTTTTTAAGGTAAAAAATCTATTTTTAAAGCTTTATTTT
>JAHDIP010000411.1 GCA_020630735.1 Saprospiraceae bacterium
TTCTTTAGGTTTGGCTGCATTTGCATTTTTAAGGAGCAAATCATATAGTTGTACAAGCGTTTCATTTTTGTTAAAATAGGGAGAAAGTAGATACTTTCGTAACCTATTTTGTTCATATTTATCAAAATAAGGCAGAATAGAATATAATTTATTTTTCTCCATGAATGGTTTTTACAGAAATAATAGTTTTTTTAAAACAATTTTACTATATTTGTATATGATAAAAGTATCCCCCATCTTATCTATATAGTTTTTGGTAATTTATTACTTACCTAATCAAAAACTAAAATCGATATTAAGGCGGGATTTAAGCAGCATTTTATGCGTTCAGTTAGTTATAAATATGCTATTTTTATTAATTAAAGCATTAATATAGCTATCTTTTCAACGAAAATGCAATAAAAAATTCACAATATTGCTCATAGTAATTGAATTTTTTATATTCAAAAAGTTGAGAACCATTAAATACTGTTGTTTTTATCAATATCCAATGAAAAAAAGAAATATCACAATAATGATATTTTGTCTTTGTACTTTGCTTCTTTTTGTAATAAATTGGAAGTAATAGAGTTAATTCAAAACTATTTTGATATTAACTCATTAAACAATGATAAGATTAAATTATTAAATCCACGAACAATGAACTTATCTAAACAAACTGTAAAAAAGACTTTGCTCTACTTGGTCTTGTTGTTTCTGTCGCCAATGGTAATGGAAGCACAGTCATTAGAGTACGAGAATCACACCGTTCTAAAGAATACCTTATATTCTCACGATTTCCTATCACCAGCAGGGTTACCATACATTTATGATCAACCTAATAACGGATCTGCTTCTATTGGCTGTTCTGGTAATGCTACCTGTGTATTAAATTATACACCTGATACTGATTTCGTTGGTACGGATTCTATTATTCTTATTAAATGGTTGTCGGCTTGGACAACTGAACAAGTTGGATTGCGTTTACAGGTAGTTGAGTCTATTGTAAATGCTGTTGATGATTATGCTACTACTACAGAAGGAACTCAAATATTAATTGATGTATTGGCCAATGATACAGGATCAAGCGGTTTTTTAAACCTCTCTGCTATTCCTTTAGAAAATAATGCCAATGCAAGTATCCAAAATGGCAAGATAGCATTTAAGCCTCATGCTGGCTTTAATGGTACTGCTTATTGTAATTATACTGTTTGTGATGATTTTGGAACCTGCGATATGGGAGTTGTTACGGTTGTTGTGGTTGATGACAGTCCTTCTGATACCATTTATTTAACTACTCCAAGAAATCAATATATTGATGTTTCACTCTATCTATCGAATGGATATGAAGTAACACAAGCGCCTTCTCATGGTACAACATCTGTATTAAATGAAGGAACTGTTCGCTATACACCTGCTAATAATTATGCTGGTAATGACCAATTTGTATATGCTACAAACCTTAACTCTTCAACCACTGTTACAACATTTATTGTAGATGTATTAGATACTGCAGTGCCGAATGAAATTGCTTTTGATGATTTAGCTTATACAACGGTAGGCGATGAAGTACAGATCGATGTATTATTAAACGATATTGGTTTAGGTCTTACGAATCCATTAGTTACAGATGATCCTAATAATGGTGATATCATATTACAACAGGGTGGAACATTTACTTATAGACCTGATAATGGATTTGTTGGAATTGATAAGTTTAAGTATAGAACCTGTCAGATGCCTAGTTGGGATTGCGAAATAGCTGAGGTTACTGTCGTTGTTAATAACTTGAATCCTTCTTTAAATGTTTTTGAATTATCTACGGCTCAAAATACTCCTTTGGTCATTAATTATGATGTACCTGTTGAGAATTTTGAATTTAATATTAATAACCACCCAGGTAACGGTACTTTAGAATATAGTCCAGGTCAAACGACTTCTGTAATATTAGGTCAAGTTGTTTCTGGAAATAATATGTTGATCTATACGCCCAGTGAAGATTTTGTTGGTTTAGATGAATTTGAAGTAGAATACTGTTCTGATGGCGATTGCAAAGTAGCAAAAGTTATAGTTGATGTTTTCCAAGTTGATGATGCAACTGAAGCATCTTGTGTTTCTAATTGTGTTTGGGCGGGTGATGCTAATAATGATGGTGTGGTAAATATGCTAGATATCTTACCTTTAGGTTTGTGTATGGGGCATACAGGAGAACCTCGTGATAATCCAGTAATGGATTGGTATGGGCAGCATGCTGATGACTGGAACGCTGAATTTAGTTCTGAACCGGTCGATTTAAAGTATGTTGATACGAATGGTGATGGTATTATCTCTTCTAGTGATACAACGGCCATTAGTATGAACTATGATCGGTATCACACAATTACTCCTGAAGCACCGCTTAATGTAAGTGAATTATTATACTTAGTCTATACACCAGGGCAAGATTTTTCTGATCTAGAAAATGGTGATGTCATTTCTTATGATGTCCTGTTAGGATTAGATGATCCTTCTTTATATGCAACAGATAAGTATGGTATTACTTTTAATATGGACTTTAGTCCAAAAGTATATAATACTGAATCGGCAGTTATTGATATAGACGAAAGTAGTTGGTTTGCTTATAACTCTCCGATGCTTAACCTTTTGAAGGTACCAAATCCAGGGCATATTGAAGTAGGTATTACTAGAACAACAAATGTAGCTGCTTCTGGATATGGTCGTGTAGCACAAGTATTTATTGTAATCGGTGATGTAAATGGCTTTAAATTAGATGATGAATCTATAGCTATGCGTATTTCTAATGCTTATACGATGAATGGAGCTGGCGATTTCCAGCGGTTAAATGATGTCGAAATTGGATATCCTATAGATGCTTCAGTCTATTGGACAGGTGTTGATGAGAGTAAACTTAAAGTTTATCCTAATCCAGTGGGAGATGTTTTAAATGTCCACCTTAATGGTAGAGAAGATAGAATCAATCGCTTATCTTTATATACTATTACTGGACAAGAAGTATACAGAGTAGAAGATGTATCATCTAAAACTGAGACAATCGATGTTTCTCGTTTTGGGAATGGTTTTTATGTCTTAAAGGCATTTACCGAAAAAGGAATGATCTCGAAAAAAGTAGAAATAATACACTAAACTGAATCATAAATCAGTTATAGTGAAAGATATAAATAGTATCATTTATTCTTAAGTGATATTGTTTGGATATGTTCATTGGATAATAATTTGACATTCAAGTCGTATTGCTCCGCAGTACGACTTGTTTCTTTTGTAGCATAGTATTAAAATGAAAAATCCCCTTATCCAAATGA
>JAHDIP010000412.1 GCA_020630735.1 Saprospiraceae bacterium
ACGATAAAAGATTATCGGTGAAATGATGGAGTTATTCTTTATTCGTTACTAAGTAAGTACATTGTAAATTAAATTCTTTCGTGTTTTGATTAAGGCTATTTTTAGAGGTAGCGAGGCATTTTTTGAGAGAATCCTCCTTGGCTTGTCGAAAAAAATAACATGACCGAAGTGGTGCATAGCAAAAAAGATTTTGGAAATCTTTTCAACGAAATGAACCGCTAGCGGTCGGGTCTCCAACTCAAAAGTGCCAACCATAAATCGGGAAGTTATTGTTTGACCATTACTAAATCCTAATTTTTTGAGAATACTAAAAGTAGCTTCACTATTCTTGTTTGCTTTCTTCTACTCGATTTCTTGTTGTGGATTTAACGGGGAGATCGATTCATCTTCTCAAATAGATTCGTTAAAGTTACTCATTGCTAACTCAACAAGTTCCATTAAAAAGGCCAAGCATCTAGCTGCATTAGCTAACATCTATGCTGGGCAAGGTCAATCTAACAGTCAAATAGTTTGCTATAAAAAAATATTAAATTTAATTGATAATCATGTAGCTCCAGATCTATATGCAATGTCTACCATTAGATTAGGACAACTTTATAGAGGGTCAACCATCTTTAAACCAGATAGTGCCTATATATATATCAATAATGTCAGTACAGTATTGGAGCAAATAAGTCCTGCCCTTAGACTAGAGAGCCTAGAAGCCTTAACTGGTGTACACTATACAATCTATCGTTTTGAAGAAGCAACACGTTATTGTTTAGACTGTATTGATCTAGCTAAAGAATTAGATAATAAAAAAAGTCTACGATTTTGCTATGCTCGAATGTCTACCTACAGCAGAATGTATTTAAACGATGAAGAGCAGGTGAAAAAATATAGTAAAAAAGCATTAGAATTATCATTGGAGGAAGGGGATACTAGAGAGATAGCTTATTACTATTTATT
This sequence comes from Saprospiraceae bacterium, assembly GCA_020630735.1. Classification (GTDB taxonomy): domain Bacteria; phylum Bacteroidota; class Bacteroidia; order Chitinophagales; family Saprospiraceae; genus JAHDIP01. The sequence continues at coordinate 949 of JAHDIP010000412.1, forward strand.
ACATTCATCCAAATTAAATTATCTGGAAGAATATGACAATGCTTTGATTCAACTCGATTCTTGTGAAAAATATATTCATATTAGTGGTAGAGAAGATTTAATAGTAGACATGTTAATGACCAGAGCTTTAGCGAATATGCACCTTGGAGATCATGAATTGGCTGAACAGAATTATAAAAAAGCTTTAGTGATTGCTAAAGAGCAGGGTGTTTGGAATCGACAAATGCATATTCCTTTAGATCTTGCCCACCTTTATCTAAATCAACAAAAATATAATAAAGCAATTACTCATTCCCACAAAGCCATTAGTATTTTTCCAGATAAATTGACTTTGTTTGAATTAGAAAAAGCTAATAGACAGTTGCATGAAGGTTATAGAGAGATTGGTGATTATAAGAAAGCCTTGTATCATTTTGAATTATGGAAAGTCTATAAGGATAGTATGAACCAACTAAACAACATTAGTGTAATAGCTGGTATTGAAGGTAAATATAAAAATGAACAACAAAAAAAACAGATTGGATTTCAAAATGAAATCATACAAAAACAAATTAACATGAGGAATATCATTATGAGTTTTCTCCTGTTATTAGCCCTTTTTTCACTTGGTATTTTTTACTTCTTTCTAAAAGTAAGAAAATCAAATGTTGCTATCGAACACCAAAACCAAGTTATCAAAAAACAAGCTGAAAAGTTAAAACAATTAGATAAATTTAAGTCTCGTTTTTTTGCAAATGTTTCACACGAATTGCGAACACCACTTACCCTAATGCTTGGTCCAATTAGCTCAGCATTGAAAAGTAATCAATTGGATAATCGTAATTTTACTTTTCTGAAAATGGCGCAGCAGAGTGGGATCGACGTTTTAAAATTATTAAATTCCATTCTTGATTTATCAAAAATGGAAGCAGGGAAAATAGAATTAAAGGAAACGGTTCAACCACTCTATCAATTGACTCGACGTATTGTTTCTAATTTTGAATCACATGCACAGCGGGAAGGTGTTCGGTTTGGTTTCAATTATAATGCAGAGAAAGATTTACAAATAGAAATAGACAAAGATAAATTCGAAACGATCCTCAATAATCTTTTTTCTAATGCCATCAAGTTTACCCAATCGGGAGGTCGTGTAAGTGTTGATATTCAAGATATAAAAAATACAATTAAGATAGCCGTATCAGATACTGGAAGAGGAATTCATACTGATGATATACCCTTCTTATTTGATCGATTCTATCAATCAAACCAATCTGATGCACCTACAGAAGGTGGGACAGGAATAGGCTTGGCACTAAGTCATGAATTAGTGGAATTAATGGGCGGAAAAATATGGGTAGAAAGTACACTAGGAAAGGGAAGCACATTTTATATAACGATTCCTCGAAAAGAAGTTATAAAAATGGCTGAACCTTTTGAAGAAGAAGTGCAAGAGCAATTTATTCTGATAGATACAAAGCCTGAACCCAAAGGAACAACTGTAAATGAAAATGATTTTAAAAAAATTCTTATTGTAGAAGATAATTATTCTCTTCGAAATTATTTACAAACGATATTATCACCTTACTACACTATTTTAATGGCAGAAAACGGTTTGGTTGCGCTTGATCTTTTGCAAGAAAATGGAGACTGCCAACTTATCTTAAGTGATATTATGATGCCTGAAATGGATGGCTATCAGCTATTGAAAGTACTAAAATCTAGAGACTACTACCATCACATACCTGTGATTATGCTCACCGCATTAGCCGATTCGAGAGATAAATTAAAAGCCCTTCGCATAGGAGTAGATGATTATTTATTAAAACCATTTAACGAAGAAGAGTTACTCGTCCGCATAGAAAATCTTATTAAAAATTATCAAGGAATACGAGTCAACAAACCAGAACATAAAGGAGAAAAACAACGACCAACGATCTCTGAAGAAGATAAAATCTGGTTAGAAGAATTCGAATTGTACATCAAAAATAACCTCTCCAAAGTCGATCTTTCAGTAGCTAAACTATCTCAAGAGTTTGGTAAAAGCGAATCTACTTTATTGCGTCTACTAAAACGTTTGACAGGACTTACTCCTTCAAAATATCTGCAAGAGCATCGCCTAGATCTTGCCCGTCAGATGTTTGAACTAAAGACCTACAACACTATCTCTCAAGTTGCTTACGAAGTAGGGTTTAAAGATGCCAAATCTTTTGCCCGTAGCTTTAAAAAACGCTTCGGCAAATCTCCTTCTGACTATTCCAATCTTTGATTAATTCCTAATACTCCTAAAAGATAAAATACGTATAATTTCTTTCCTTAGTAATGGGTGAATAATAAGTTCCCGATTTGGAGATAGAAATTTTGTTGCTA
>JAHDIP010000413.1 GCA_020630735.1 Saprospiraceae bacterium
AGTTTATTCAAAACTAGACCACCAAAAATGAACTTTAATTAGTTTACAATGTACTCAGTAACGGCGAAAAAATAAGTTGTACATTTCAGACTAGAGATTTTGTCTATAGCCAAGGCACAAAAAACGGAGTTATGCAGGGCATAATGAGTATTTTTGTAACGTAGGATAGGGGCTAAGGTCAGTATTAAATGGATAAGTTATTCTTTCAACGTTACTTAGGCAAATTAAAATAATAAATTCCCCATCTTGAAGTTATCTTTTTCCACTTTACGTCGTTAAAAATACTCGCTGATGCTAGGCATCATCTGTGTTTTTTGCCTAGTCTAGTAGAAAAATATTTATCCAAGATAAGTATCTATTAACTTTAATTTGCCTTAAAAAAACGGCAGACAAAAAAATTGTCTGCCGTGTGCTGTTTTTTTGAATTTTGTAAAATTATGCTTCTTCGAATTGAGCCTGATACGTACTTATTAGTTGTTTTTGAATATCGTGTGGTACAGGATTAAATTCAGCAAACTTTCTATTAAATTTCGCTCGACCTTGAGTCAAAGAGCGAAGAGTTGACGAATATTTGTAGAGTTCGGCAAGAGGAACTTTTGCTTTTATTTTTTGATAATGTCCTTCACGTTCCATGCCTTGTATTACTGCTCGTCGAGTTTGAAGGTCACCCATTACATCGCCCATTACTTCATCCGAACAAAGAATTTCGAGATCATAAATAGGTTCCATAATTTGTGGTCCAGCTACTTGGAATGCATTTTTAAATACTTGCGAAGAAGCAATCATAAAGGCCATATCGTTGGAGTCAACAGCATGCATTTTACCATCATAAATACATACCCGAATATCTCTGCAATAAGAACCTGTAAGCGGACCTTCTTCCATTTTCTGCATTACTCCTTTTTTGATCGCATTAGAGTATTTGGCATCTATCGAACCACCTACAATACACCATGTAAAGACGAGTTTTCCACCCCAAGGCAATTCTTCTATTTCTTCATTTCTTACATTTAGCCCAGAAGGAGGTGCCATACCTTCGTAGTAAGGTTCAATACGCATATGCACTTCACCAAACTGCCCAGAGCCACCACTCTGTTTTTTATGACGATAAGAATCATTGGCAACTTTGGTGATCGTTTCTCTATAGGCAATTTTAGGTTTAATGAATTCCATCGAAACATTATTCACCTTTTCGATACGGTATTTTATAATGTCGAGATGTAATTGTCCTTGACCATGTAATAGGGTTTGTTTAAGTGCTTTCGATTGTTCAATAATGAGTGTAGGATCTTCTGTTGCAATTTGATGTAAAGCCTTCATCAGTTTTTCCATATCATTTTTACTTGGCGGACTGACAGCTGTACGAATACGAGGCGCTGGAAAATGGATAGGATCAATTCGATGATCGACTCCTTTTACATTTAGTGTATCGCTTGTCTTGGTATCTTTTAACTTTACTGTTACCCCGATATCACCAGCTTTTAGTTCCTCAACAGCCGATCTCGTTTTTCCATTTGCATTAAAGAGTTGACTTATCCGTTCGGAAGAACGATTCGAAGCATTGACCAACTCGTCTCCTGTTTTTAAGGAACCCGAATAAACTTTGAAATAAGATAACATCCCTACACGAGGTTCTGATAGCGTTTTGAAAATGAAGACAGATGTTTTTCCATTGGTATCACAAGCTAATGTTTCTCCACCTTCCAATTCAGCAGGTGGCCGATCAGCAGGAGAAGGGGCAATATCATTGATGAACCCCATGATACGACCACTACCCATATTTTGGAGTGCAGAAGCACAGAAGACAGGGAATATTTGTTGGTGAGCTAAGGCTACTGTAAGACCAGCAGCTAACTCCTCTTCGTTTAGTGTACCCTGATCAAAGAAACGTTCCATTAATGTTTCATCATTCTCAGCAGCAGCTTCTACTAATAAATTATGTATATTTTGAGCCCGTTCGATTTCCGAATCAGGAATAGGTATCTTAGTTGGTTTGCCACCATCAGCAGGAAACTGATACATGATCATTCGTAAAGCATCTACAATAGTATTAAACTCTTTACCTTGATTTAAAGGATATTGGACCTCTAATAATTTTTTTCCAAACCGATCTTTTGCTTGTTCGAGTGTTTGTGCATAATCAGCCTTTTCATTATCTAAATGATTAATAACAAAAAGAGCAGGAGTCTTAAATCGTTCAATATATTCCCACATGATTTCTGTTCCAACTTCTACACCATCGCGAGCATTCAACAACATTACAGCTGTATCGGCTACCTTCAAGGAAGAAATAACTTCACCTATAAAATCATCAAAACCAGGCGTATCAATAATATTGATTTTGGAGTCTTTCCATTTAGCGTGCATCAGTGTACTAAAAATGGAGTTTCCTCTTTCGTGTTCAATATTGGTATAATCTGATACCGTTGAGTTATCGTTGATAGTTCCTCTTCTTGTTGTTTCCTTGGCTTCAAAAAGCATTGATTCTGCAAAAGTAGTTTTACCACTTCCTGAGTGGCCCAACAAAACAACATTTCGAATATTTTTTGTATCGTAGGTCATGAGTGATTTTGGTTTTTTTTGTTAAAAAATCAATTGTCATGTAAATAATGTTCAAGGATCAGGATTTTAGATGATATGTGAGTGTTGATATAATACTTATCAATAATTTGATCAGTTCAATGATGAAGTGACCCTAATTCGCTTTATAATAATTGGGTCTTGAATTTAGGAAAATAAACTTAATTCACAAAATATTATAGTATAAATAGGCTAAAAAACTTAAGTTAAATATTGCATTTTGTTCAATTTGTTTATTTCTAATTCTGTAAAAATGGCATATTTTAGAATTTAGATGCAATGAGAATCAATAATTTATGTGTAGAAAGAATCATATATTTTACTATTACATGGCTTTTTAGAGAAAGTGTAGGTTTTTAATAAAAATGAAAGAAGGATTATATTCACCAATTATTTTCTACAATCAATTAATTCCACATTTATTTTGGTTTAAGGATCACCAAAAGAAGCTATCCGTTGATTTTTAGTATACAGAAACCACCTTGTCCTCTATTTATGTTTAAAGCAAAAGCTATTTTTAAGTTTATTACTAGACGAGGTATTTTTACTCATTTGCAGCCTACATCTAAAAGCATTATCTTTACTTTCTTTTTAATATACCTACTGGTATTCAGTTTAAGGATCATCATTGGTAGCTATCGGTTGATTCTCAGTAGCTTTAATCGTTTGATAATCCCAAAACCACTTTGGTTTCAGT
>JAHDIP010000102.1 GCA_020630735.1 Saprospiraceae bacterium
TTATTCAAAATCCTCATCATCACCAAGATTCAATTTAGCACCAGCCAGTTCACTCAAAGCGTGTTGATCGCCAGCAGCTTTCGCTACGTTCATTCCTTCCTTATAGGTCGCAAATGCTTTTTCAGGTTCGCCCAACAATTCCAGTAGTTTTCCTAAGTGATAATAGGTACCGATGTAACTTGGGTCGTTCTGGACGAGTAAGTTGTAGTATTCCAATGCTTTTTGATGAAGCTCTAGACTTTCGTACTCTTTGGCGATAGCAAAGGTGATAAACGAGTCTTTTGGGCTATTTTCTAAAAAACTAAAGAGTTGTTGTAAGCGTGCTGATTCCATTGTTGTATATGATGTTATAAGTCTTGATTTGGTCAGATTTTTGTAATATAAAGATTGTTTTTAATGCGTAATATAGTTTAACCTTTTGGTAATCAATTGAATATCACTTAAAAGACTGCTGTAGCGAAATTTCGCTCAACATTGGTTTCTTGTTGATATTTTACATATATTTGCAGCGAAATTTAAAAACTTCAACTGGAGTGTATTAAAATAACTTCAGGATTAATATACATGTTTTAAACATTTTCCTAGCAAAATGTTTTTATATAAATAAAAACTCAATAATGAAGCTATTAGTTTGTGTAAGTAAAACACCAGAAACAACGGCAAAAATATCTTTTTCCGACAACAATTCAACGTTTAATGAAGCTGGTGTCCAATTTATTATGAATCCTTATGATGAATGGTATGCATTAGTGCGTGCATTAGAATTGAAGGAAGCTGCAGGTGGAACTGTAACCATTATTAATGTAGGTCCTGCGGCAAATGATACGGTTATTCGTAAAGGGTTGGCCATTGGTGCTGATGATGCTATCCGTGTCGATTCAGAACCTAAAAGCGCTTTATTTGTGGCAAAGCAAATTGCAGAAGTTGCCAAAGCAGAAAATTACGATGCTATTTTCTTAGGCAAAGAAACGATTGATTATAATGGATCAGAAGTCGGAGCTATGTTAGCAGAATTATTAGATGTACCTTATATTTCTTTTGGTAGCCATCTTGAAATGAATGGTAATGTAGCTACTATTGCTCGCGATATCGAAGGTGGGGTAGAAGTTGCAGAAGTAGAAACTCCATTTGTAGTGAGTAGTTCTAAAGGAATGGCTGAACAACGTATTCCAAACATGCGTGGTATTATGATGGCTAAGCGTAAACCATTAAAAGTAGTACCTGCTGTTGAGTGCGAAGATTTTGCAACAGTTGTTAGTTATTCTATGCCTGCTGCTAAGAGTGAAGTAAAAATGCTTGATCCTGAAAATATGGATGAGTTAGTACGATTGCTACATGAAGAAGCGAAAGTTCTATAGTTTTTTGAATGTAAATAAAAATGAAATCCTCTAAGGAATGAATGGCGTTTCCATTTAAATGTTCATTTTAATTTACACCGTAATTCTATTTTCTTTAAAAACGATTAGACTTAATTCTGAAAAGTCTATTAAACTCAAAATAAAATGTCTGTATTAGTATTTGCAGAAAGCCCAAAAGGGCAATTAAAAAAAGCAGCTTTCGAAGCTGTAACTTACGGTCATAAAGTAGCTCAATTGTTGGGGACTGATTGTATTGCCTTGACTTTAGGAAGCGTAGAAGGCGCAGGAGTATTGGGACAATATGGCGCTTCAAAAGTTTGTAATGTTGCTAATGCAGCATTGGATAGTTTTGATAGCCAAGTTCATACTGCTGTAATTGCTGAGTCAGCTCAGCAATTGGGTGCTGATGTAGTAATCATGAGCCATAGTTCAACTGGAAAATCATTGGTCGGTCGTTTGGCTGCTCGTATGAACGCAGGTTCGGTAGCTGGTGTAAATGCCATTCCTACAAATGATGGTGTTTTTAAAGTAACGAAAGGTGTGTTTTCGGGTAAGGCTATTGCTGAATACCAAATTACTTCTCCTGTAAAAGTATTGTCTTTGATGGGAAATGCTTTGCCACCTCAAGTTGTTGGTGCCGATGTAAGTGTAGAAACAATTGAAGTTGCTGTTCCTGCTGGAAGAATTACTGTAAAAGAAGTAAAAACGCAAGATGGTATTGTACCATTACCAGAAGCAGAGTTAGTTGTTTCGGCAGGTAGAGGAATGAAAGGACCTGAAAACTGGGGAATCATTGAAGAATTGGCTACAACACTAGGAGCAACTACAGCTTGTTCTAGACCTGTGGCAGATGCCGATTGGCGCCCGCACCACGAGCACGTTGGTCAAACGGGAGTTGCTATTCGCCCTAATTTGTACTTTGCCATTGGTATTTCTGGAGCCATTCAGCATTTAGCAGGTGTTAATAATTCTAAGGTAATTGTTGTGATCAATAAAGATCCTGAAGCACCATTCTTTAAAGCAGCAGATTATGGTATTTGTGCTGATTTATTTGATGTTGTACCTAAATTGACTGAATCTATCAAGAAATTTAAGGCTGCTAATTAGTAAGGGGTTTATGTCTTCTCATAAAACTATTTTGAGATAAACTCTAGTAGCTCTTATAGATTTTCTAAAATATAAAAGAAGGTAAAGTCTTGTATCGCATAGGTTCAATGCTTTACCTTCTTCGTTTTATACAGACAAGTTTTTTTTGTTTTAGGAAAATATTAAGTATTTTAGCTATATAGAATAGCCTTTTAATTAAACATACTTTAGAACTTATACCTACTGGTATTCGGTTTTCGGATCATCATGGGTAGCTAAGGTTTGATTTTCAGTAGTTTTAATCGTTTGGCAATCCGAAAACCGCTTTGGTGTCTGTATATTAATACTTTTCTATATTTTTACTAAGGTGTTATTTGAGATTTATTACAATAAATCGTAATTTTAAAATTTCCTATAATTTAAAGGCATAATAATTGATATTTAATTAATTTATTTGCTCCTTTTACATCAAATGCGTCTTTTCTAATGTAGCAATTACGTGTTTAACGAAGAGAAATTAAAAACATCCTGGCAAATAAGGATTACTAGGCAACAGAATAAAAACATATGAAAAAAATTGAATTAGATATAGTCGCCTTATCTCATAGTGTTACCCAATCTCATAACTACGCAGTCGTTTTGGGGGAACTCGAAGGATCGAGACGCTTGCCTATTGTAATAGGTGGATTTGAAGCCCAAGCTATAGCTGTTGCTATGGAGGGAATGACACCTAATCGACCATTGACGCATGATTTGTTCAAAAACGCTTTAGAAACATTTGATGTCGAACTCAAAGAAGTAATTATCAATAATTTATTGGATGGTATTTTTTATGCTCGTCTTATTTGTTTAAAGGAGGGCGAAGTTGTCGAAATTGATTCTCGTACGTCTGATGCCTTAGCGATGGCTGTTCGTTTCAACTGTCCAATTTATACATACGAGTTTATTTTGGATGCTGCAGGAGTAATCTTGGAAGAACCAGAAGGCGCAACAGCTAAGACACCTGCCCCCGCTGCGAAAGGTGGAGGTCGCAAAAAGCGTGAAAAAGGTGGAGGTAAAGGAAAATCGCTTACAATTAAATCCTTAGAAGAACTCAATAAATTACTAGAGCAAGTACTAGCCGAAGAAGACTATGAGCGTGCTGCTGAGATTAGAGATGAAATAAAACGTCGAGAAACATCATAGATTGTTCTCTTTATATCATAAAACAAAAGCGGTATAGATACTAAATCTATACCGCTTTTGTTTTTGGCGTAATGGCTACTGATCACCCCATTTTATCTTTCAATACATATAGTACCTCATCAAGCATTTCTTTAGAAATATCGAGGTGTGTTACAAAACGAACAGTATGTGGTCCGAATGCTGACGCTTTAATATGATGCTTTGAAAGCATTTCGAGAAAAGCAGCACTATTTTTGAATGGCTTTTTGACATCAAAAATGACAATATTCGTTTTTACTGGACGGACATTTTCTACATAATCTAATTCTTCCAATACCTTACCCAATTGACGAGCATATTCATTATCTATTTTTAAACGTTGGATATGATTGTCTAAAGCATAAATACCCGCTGCCGCCAAAAAACCAGCTTGTCGCATGCCGCCGCCCATTACTTTTCGGTAACGTCGAGCCTGTTTGATAAAGTCTTTATTTCCTATCAACAAAGAACCAACAGGAGCACCTAAACCTTTAGACAAACAAATAGAGATACTGTCAAATAATACACCATGACTTAAGGCTGTTTCTTCTGTTTCTACAAGCGCATTGAATAAGCGAGCACCATCTAAGTGTAACTTTAGTCGCTTACTTTTGCAAGCTTTGTAGATGGGGGCTAACTCATCTAATTTGTAGTAACTTCCACCTCCTTTGTTGCAAGTATTTTCAATGATGACAAGTTTACTTTTGGGGAGCCAGTCATAATCAGGTTTTACAGCATCTTTAATTTGTTGAGCCGTTATCTTACCGTAGTCTCCTTTTAGTAGATTAATGGCAACCCCCGAATTAAAACTATATCCACCCGTTTCATATTGGTAGACATGCGAATACTCGTGGCATATAATTTCATCAAGCGGCTTTGTATGGGTCTTGATTGCTATTTGGTTTGTCATCGTTCCCGACGGACAAAAAAGAGCTGATTCTTTTCCAAACAGAGCTGCAGCTTTTGCTTCTAGAGCATTTATAGTAGGATCTTCTCTAAATACATCATCGCCTACCTTAGCCTCCATCATAGCTTCTAGCATCTTAGGAGTAGGCATGGTTACCGTGTCACTTATTAGATTTATCATTGGTCTTATTCTTTAGTCGACCCCAAAATACAACTTATAAATGATTTTTAATGTACCTGTATTTTTTGGATGTAATTATTTTTCTCTGTCTGAATTTCTACAAAATAGATACCTACTTGATAATTACTCAGATCAATTGAAAATTGCTGATCAAAATTAAACTGAGCATAAGTTTGTCGTCCCATAGCATCTAGTATAAATAGCGCTTGAAGTTGTTCATTATGAAGTAGTTGTTCTACAAATAATGCATCTGAAGTAGGATTGGGGTAGATATTTGCAATTGTATTAAGCGGTAAATGTTTAGTAGCAACTCCATCATTATTTGAATTGAAGGTAGGCGCTCTAAACATAAAGTCGCCTGTTCCATTAGGAATACGAGCATACGAAATATTCGTTTCTTGTGGACCAAAACTAACGGTTTGGATAACATCTAAGGTATCGGGACCTGTAAAGAAAATATTTTCTCCAGCCGAGCTTAGCCTAAAGTTAGTATGCAAAGGACCATCAGAGCTATCTTCATCACACCAAATAATGAGATAGCCATTAGCAGCGATCATCTGACCATCAGCAAAGGCAAATTTATCGAGGTTATTTGCTTTATCGGAAAGATGATAACCACTCAAGTCAAATGCTTGATTACTTGTATTGTGGAGTTCTATCCAATCCTCATAAGCTCCTTCTTCGTCTGTAATCATCGTTAAAGTATCGTTACTTGCCATAAATTCATTGATGACGACTTGAGCGTTGATCTGAAAAAAAAGGAGAAAGGTAAAACAGAGGGAAAGTATCAATTTCATAAAAGTTAAGTTTTTGTGAAAAAATTGTTGAATCGAAGTTACATAATTTGCTAATAATATAACTCAATAGCGACTTAAATTATAGTGACCAAATTCACATCTGTCTATATTTTTGCAAAAAGAAAGGGTTTAGACCATAAGTCTAAACCCTCTCGATCCTTAGTGTAAAAGGAGTTATTCGAGCAAATTTTCACCTTGATCATTCAAGACGTAAATTTGAATTTTTTCGTCATCATCATAGTTCTCTAGTAGATCTTTCAAACTATCTTTTAATGATTTGTCATAGTTATAAATAAAACTAATCACATGATTGAATTCAGGAGTTTTATTATATACTTGGATAGAGTTGTCTTTTTCGATATCGAAATAGCCGTAATAGCCTTCATTAAATTGAACACTAAGCTTTGCGTAATTTTCTATTTCTGTAAGGATTTGATTGCACTTTGCAGCCTCCTGAGTTGTCGAATAGGAAATAAAACCCCAAATGGTATTTTCAGGTACACGATGTAGTTCTCTTCTAGCGACTTCGATGCCAATATTGCTAGACATTAGTATTGTATACATATCATCATCAACATTGATGGTACCATTATTTTCGATAGCATCTTGAAGGTTGATTTGTATAGAATTTGATCCTGTTAATTCTTTATCGAATTTATAAAGAGCTGAAGCAGGAGCAGAGCCAGCTTCACATTCACCTTCTAATTCGAAATTGTTAAGCGTTAAAGTGGTTACATTATCTTCGGTAGAAGCACTGTAGTTGATGATGTAATTTTCACATTCTTTCTCATCAATAGTTTTTATATTAATAAGAAAAGAGCGACTATCGGTATTTAATTCTTCCCAAAAGTCAATATAAAATTCATCTTCAACATTGTTGATGACTACGGGATCGTCATTGTAGCAACCTGTGGCTAAAAATGCAAATAATGTAGATAGTAGTAGTAGTTTATTGGTCATCTCCCCTGGTAGTTATGATTTATATATAAATATGGTTTATAAATTATTCTCTCTATACAAAAACGAGACATTGGGGTAAATGCTGCTTAAGTAGTAAAAAATTAATGTATATTAATAATTTTATTACAAAAGTAAGAAACATAATGATAATTTCCTATATGAACTAGTCTAATAATTTGAGTTTTTACGAATGTCTTCTAACCATTTAGGTCGTAAGGAGGTGAGGACTTTTAAACTGCCATAAAGCTAATGAGTAAAGACTTTAGTTTTTGACAGCCTATATGTTGTATTTTTGAGTAATGCTCAGGTTATCCTATCGTCAGATCTTTACCGTATCTTTCTAAAAAACACCTTAGTATACTGAAACTAAAGCGGTTTTTGGATTGTCAAACGATTAAAGCTACTGAGAGTCCAAGCACTTATATTTGCTCAAAATAATACAGCTTAACTAACAGAACCTTTAGGCTTAACGAGGGATAAAAAACACAGAAGTTACTATTTGACTGTTGCTAAAACCACTAGATAAGCTATTTTCGTCCAAAATAGTGCCGAGTTTATCCAACAATTTCTGTTTCTACATATAAATTATGTTGTTTTGAGCAACGTATTAGATGTATTAATTGTCTTTGAAAATAGAGCGAAAGAAATTTAAGAGCGGTAAAAGAGTAAATCCTCGATTGAAATATTAAAACAACTATGATCCAATTAAGAAATATTCGGAAATCTTACCAGACTGGTTTCACTAGTTTGGAGGTACTAAAAGGTATAGAACTTGATATACAAGAAGGCGAGTTCGTTTCTATTATGGGATCATCAGGATCAGGCAAATCTACCTTACTTAATATTTTAGGTATCTTAGATGATTATACAGAAGGCGAATATGTTTTGGACAATACTTTGATCAAAAACCTTAGCCAAAAACAAGCTGCTCAATACCGAAATCAATTCATCGGATTTGTGTTTCAATCTTTCAATTTACTTTCCTTCAAAACGGCTTTAGAAAATGTAGCCTTACCTCTATATTATCAAAAAGTTCCTAGAAAAAAACGTCAAGAGTTAGCATTAGAATATCTAGATAGAGTAGGGTTGAAAGAATGGGCGCATCATTTACCAACTCAAATGTCTGGAGGACAGCAACAACGAGTAGCCATTGCTAGAGCTTTAATTTCAAAACCTAAAGTATTACTAGCGGATGAACCAACAGGGGCTTTGGATACGAAAACTTCCTACGAAGTAATGGATATTTTCAAGGAAGTAAATAATCAGGGAATTACTATAATCGTGGTCACGCACGAAAATGACATTGCAGAAATGACCAATCGTATCATTCGATTGAGAGATGGTGTGATTGAGTCCAATACTATTTTAGCACAATAAGGGAAACCTAAAACATATGTTTGATTACGACAAGTGGCAAGAAATTTTTAATTCAATCAGTAGGCATAAGTTGCGTACTGCTTTGACGGCTTTTGGTGTCGCTTGGGGTATTTTTATGTTAGTCTTATTATTAGGAGCGGGTAATGGCTTGCGCAATGGGGTTGAGTATATGTTTAAAGACGATGCCGTCAATAGTATCTGGATTTATAAAGGCACGACATCGATGCCACACAAAGGTCTTAAACCAGGTAGAAGAATTCAATACGATAATGGAGATTTTGATGCTATAGCTAAAGAAGTCGAAGGATTGGAGCATATGACAGGACGCTACTATTTACGTCGAGGTGCTATCATTAGGCGAGGGCAAGAAGTTCGAAATTTTAATGTACGTTCCGTTCATCCAGGGCATAAATTTGTCGAAAATACTGAGGTCGTTAAAGGGCGATTTATCAATGATATTGACTTAAAACAATTTAGAAAGGTAACCTGTATTGGAAAATTAGTAGCCGAAGGTTTTTTTGAAGATGACGAAGAACCGATAGGGCAAAGGCTTAATATCAAAGGTGTTGAATATAAAATCGTAGGTGTTTTTGAAGATAGTGGTGGCGATCGAGAAATGCGTAATATTTACATTCCCATCACAACCGCACAAAAAGTATACGAAGGAAAAGGTTTGATTGATCAGATTATGGTAATGCCTGAAAAAGGAGAAGAAGAAAATATAGCGCGAATTGAAAAAGAAATTCATCAAACACTTGCTGAACGACACAATTTTTCGATAGAAGATAACCAAGCGTTGTACATCAATAATAACCTAGAAGAGTACAAAGAAATACAAGGTTTTTTTACGGCGATCAGAACCTTCGTTTGGATGGTTGGGCTTGGATCTATTTTGGCGGGCATTATCGGAGTGAGTAATATCATGCTCATTATTGTTAAAGACCGAACAAAAGAAATTGGGGTACGAAAAGCATTGGGAGCTACGCCGATATCTATCGTCTCTATGATTGTGCAAGAAGCAATTTTTATAACTGCTGTGGCTGGCTATATGGGATTACTAGCTGGCATAGGGTTGATCTATACAGTAAAAACACTAATGGTAAAATTTAATGCAGAAAGTGAATTTTTTAGAAATCCTGAAGTAGATATTATGGTCGTTATTTACGCCTTAATTGTACTTGTAATTGCTGGTGGTTTGGCAGGTCTAATGCCCGCTATTCGAGCAGTAAGAATTAATCCTGTTGTTGCAATGAAATCTTAAGTTTATGTTTGATTTTGACAAGTGGCAAGAAATATTTAATACCATCGAAAAGAATAAGCTCCGGTCGACACTGACAGCTTTAGGAGTCTTTTGGGGTATTTTTATGCTCATTTTGTTATTGGGTGCAGGCAAGGGAATGGAGAATGGCGTTCTACAAATGTTTGGCGACCAAGCGGTCAATAGCCTTTATGTTTGGACACAAAAAACGACAAAACCTTATAAAGGATTTTCGCCAGGACGTAGAGTACAATTTACGAATGATGATATTAAAGCATTAAGAGATAATTTTCCTGAAATTAAACATGTTGCTTCAAGAATCCATATGGGGAGTTTGACCTTTATAAAAGGAAACAACACAGGAGCATATGAGGTACGAGGCGAACTTCCTGACTATATTCATATCGAACCTATTGATATACGTGAAGGGCGATTTTTTAACCCATTAGACATCAAAGAACGGCGTAAAATTATCGTAATAGGAAAAGCAATCAAGAAGGTGTTATTTGGAGATGAAGAAGCTTTGGGGAAATATGTGAAAGTTGGTGGAATCGATTACCGCATTACAGGTATTTTTAAGTCTAAACGAAAAGGAGAACGAGCAATGGAAGATGAGCAAACTGCTTTTATTCCTTTGACTACTGCCCAGCAAATTATGAACATGCCTAACCGTATACATTGGTTTGTTTGTTCGATGCACGACGATATCGTGGTCAGCGATGTAGAAGGTGAGCTGAAAGCACTTTTACGAAAAAGACATAGTATTCATCCTGAGGATAAAGAAGGTATTGGTTCGTTTAATTTAGCTAAAGAGTTTGGACAATTTACAGGTCTATTTGCAGCGATAAAACTATTCGTTGGCTTTGTTGGTATCATGACTTTATTTGCTGGTATTGTAGGCGTAGGAAATGTCATGCTGATCATCGTCAAAGAACGAACAAAAGAAATAGGTATTCGAAAAGCAATGGGGGCAACTCCAGGTTCTATTATTAGTATGATTTTGTTAGAGTCAGTATTTATTACTACACTATCTGGATATTTGGGCTTGTTGGCAGGGACAGGACTACTTTCCTTGGTCAGTTATGCCCTAAAAGAGTTTGATGCAGAGAGTATGTTTTTTGCTAATCCCGAAGTAGATTTTAGCATTGGATTATTGGCACTGACATTATTGGTCTTTTTTGGCGCAATCGCAGGATTAATCCCTGCCTTACATGCTGCTCGTATCAATCCTGTTGTAGCTTTAAGAGACGAATAGGTTAGTTATCTACAAGACGAATTGTTTGGTTAATCAGTCAAAAAAAAATTGTAAAACAAAACACCAAAGAAAATGAATAAAGGATGTTTAATTTCATTTGCAGCTGTACTTTTTTTGATGTCATTAGGCTTAGGCTATTACTTTTATACCAATAGTAAAGAAGAGCCTGTGGTATATGAATCTAAAAAACCAACGATAGAGGATATTGTAAAAAAGACTGTAGCAACAGGCTCAATAAAACCTCGTAAAGAAGTAAATATTCGACCACAAGTATCTGGTATTGTTGATCAGCTATATGTAGAAGCTGGAAATGTGGTGAAGAAGGGACAGAAAATTGCTAAAATCAAATTAATTCCAAGTCCTGTAAACATCAATAATGCAGAATCGAATGTTGAGTTAGCTCGTATTCGTCATAACGAATCAAAGAGAGAGTTGCAAAGACAAAAAGAAGTCAACACTAAAAACCTAGATGTGCAAGAGGCAAAAGCTAGTTATGAAAATGCCAAAAAAGAAGAAGAACGCCAACGCGAATTATTAGACGGTGGAGTAATTTCTGATCAAGAATATCAGCGGTTTGTCTTGGACTTAAATCTACGCAAAGCCAGTTATGATAATGCACTCATTAATTCCGAAGGAAGTCTTCGTCAGTTCGAAGCAGATGTAGATATTCGCCAACAAGAATTAGAAGCAGCGATTAATAATTTACAATTGTTGAGGGAAGGAGCTTCTAAAAATTCTAAACAAATATCGAATGTAGTTGTCTCTACAGTAGACGGTATGATACTCGATATTCCTGTAGAAGAAGGAGCTTCTGTGATAGAACGGAATAATTTCAATGAAGGGACTAGTATTGCGATAGTAGCTGATATGAATTCTTTAATTTTTGAAGGAAAAGTAGACGAATCAGATGTTGGAAAATTAAAAGAAGGAATGCCGCTTGAATTGATTGTAGGGGCTATTGAAGATAAAAAATTTGATGCAAATTTGGAATACATTTCCCCTAAAGGACTGGATGAAGAAGGCACGGTTAAGTTTGTTGTAAGGGCTGGTATAAAACCGAGTACCGATGTTTTTCTTCGGGCAGGTTATAGTGCTTCCGCTGATATTATTTTAGATCGTAGAGACAAGGTATTAGTAATCAAAGAACGAGACATCATTTTCAGTGGTGATACGACTTTTGTAGAAATAAAAATTGGTGATCAGAAGTTTGAGAAACGAGAAGTACAACTCGGTTTATCCGATGGTATTCAAGTAGAAATTACGAATGGTTTAGATACCGCAACATACATTAAGGTTTTGAAGAAATCTAAAACGGACGATAAGGCAGACGAAAAAGGTTAATTGTTTTTCTTTGTCAAAAATCTATTGCCAATAATTTTGTACTGAAAGTAAAAGGTCGTATCTCTGTATTTGTTTATTTATAAAATAAATGAAGATGATCCGATTTATAACTATTAGTATTCTTTTGTCCTGTTGTTACATTTTACAAGCACAACAAACAGTTGGTTTATTTTTTAATACACCAGCGTCTTTTGATGGGTATACCCTTTTTGCTCCACTCAGCTCAAGCACAACTTACCTGATAGATAATTGTGGTTACAAAGTACATAGTTGGGAGGGCGAAAGCCAACCAGCAGCTTCTGTTTATTTACTCGAAAATGGCAACTTACTTCGTACAGCGTATGTCTATGATTTTCCGAATTTTAATGGTGGCGGAAGTGGTGGACGTGTTGAGTTATTAGATTGGGAGTCAAACTTGATTTGGTCATACGAATATATTAATGAATTTCATCGGCAGCATCATGATATCGAAATACTTCCCAATGGAAATATCTTAATTTTAGCTTGGGATCTAATGCTAGGATTCGAAGCGATTCAGGAAGGTCGTGATCCATCTATCTTAAACGAAAACGAACTGTGGATGGAACAAATTGTCGAAGTGAAACCAATGGGAGCAGATGGTGGCGAAATTGTTTGGTCATGGAATGTAAGAGATCATTTAATACAAGATTTTGATACTACAAAAAGTAACTTTGGCGTAGTGGCAGAACATCCTGAATTGCTTGATATCAATTACGCCTTTGGAGGCGGACCAGCCGATTGGATGCACTGCAACTCTATTGACTATAATCCTGAACTAGATCAAATTTTATTAAGTAGTAGAGTGATGAATGAAGTTTATGTCATTGACCATAGCACGACTACCGAAGAGGCGGCTAGTCATAGTGGTGGTCAAAGTGGCAAAGGCGGTGATTTTTTATACCGTTGGGGAAATCCCGAAGTCTATGATCGAGGTACCGAAGAAGATCGTCAGCTTTTTGGGCAACATGATGCTCAATGGATTGAAGATGGTCTTCCCGATGAGGGGAAAATTATGGTGTTTAATAATGGGAATGGACGTGGATATTCATCTATAGATGTCTTAGAACCACCTGTGGATAGCGATGGTCGCTACGAGGATTTAGAGCTTGAAGAAAGCTATGGTCCAACTGCTCCTTTCTGGTCATATACCGATGCTGATCCAAGTAATTTTTCTGCTACATTTCTTTCGGGAGCTCAACGACTTCCCAATGGTAATACATTGATTTGTGATGGTCCTAAAGGAAACTTTTTTGAAGTAGATGAAAACGATTCGATGGTCTGGAAATATGTAAGCCCTATAATCGTTGGGGCGATTGCTACCCAAGGTGAAGATATAATTTATCAGAATACGGTTTTTAGAGCTACTCGATACGCTCCTGATTATCCTGCTTTTATCGGAAAGGAGCTTATACCGATCAAACAAATTGAACTAGAACCATTGGAAGATGACTGCGAGTTAACGGTGTCTGCTGAAGAATCTCTAGCTACGGAGGTCAAAATATATCCAAACCCTGCATCCGATGTCATCACTATTGAAAGCGAAGATATGGAAGTCATTTATTGTTATAATGTGGTGGGGCAAGTTGTTTTTAGCAAAAAAGCTAAAAACCAAGAAAAGCTAATGCTTGATATCGAAAAATTAGATAATGGGGTATACTTTTTGCAAATAGACGGACAATTTGTAAAAAATCCACTAATTATTAATAAAAACTAAGTTTGAACTAAACCTTTTAAAGCTAAAAGCATTTACTGTTTATTAGTTTTATTGGTGGTGTTCAAGCATTACGACTTGAACAGAGCTGGAGTAAGTTTTACTCCAGTTTTTTTATTTGTGATCTAATGTATCTAAAAGGCTGTTCCACAAGACTTCATAGGGGATAACTTCGAAATCTGTTGACAAATGTACGATTTCTGTCGTTTTGCTTTGAAATTTTTTAAGATAAGAAGCAGTTTTTCGGATCGTCATCGATTTATTAAACTTAGATTCCTTGAGAATCACGAGCATTTTTAGAAAGCAATTACTTCTATACGAAGCATTATTACGTAAGTATTTTGAGAGATATGCTTGTAAGGCTTTTAGCTGCGGATCAATTGAGGGTAGTTTTTCGATAGCTACTTTTAATAGAATTTGGATGATTAGTTTAGCTATATGAAGTCCTCGAAGCTGTTCATCATAAGGCGGCATATCATCTATAAATGCTTCGATATTAAATTTTTTCAGTCGTTTGTTCGTATCAAAAACGGTCTTGCCTATCTCACCGATGTATACTAAATAATTAATGTATGCTTCGTAGATTTTCCATGTTTTCTTTATCAAAGGATCTATTTCATGATAGTTTTTATAAAATAAAACTTTACGTATTATTTCATAAGCTTTATGATAGTGCTCTGTGTGCAAGCAAAGGATAAATTGTAACTCTAAAATGAAATACCAATTAGGTGCCCCTTTCGAAATCAGAGCTAAGGTTTCTTGAATGCTTGAGATACCTTTGTCAAATTGTCTAGATAAAATATAATAATAGAGTTTTTTGTAAGAAAAGGTAAAGTGCACTTCATCAGATAATATAAAACCTTGAGCTTTAAAATGCGCTAGTGCTTCATTGCATTCTTTCAGTACATTTTTATAATCTTTTTCTAACTCATAAGATGCAACAGCTACTAAGTAAGTTGACACGCTAATTTGTGGGGCATCTATTTTCTTTAATTGTTTCTTTAACTTTATACGATATGCCTTCGCTTTCGAACGAATAGTTTGGCTATTTTTTTTATTGATTTTTAGTATGTCTAAATGGAGTTCTTCGAAGTAAGATTCAGCTAATATTTCCGCATTTAATATTTTTTTTTGCTGCTTAATGATCTTTTCAAAGTAGAGATGTTTTTTCATATCTCCATAATAAAAACTATAATGCCGTCTCAGATGACGAGCTATCTCTATCGTAAGTTGTGTGAAGCCATTTTTTAAGGTGTCTTTAAAAAGTTCTTCAGCTAGCTGTATACCCGTTTGTCTTCCACCCCTGCCCATTACTATTTTTATAGCAGCCCATTCTTTATGGCAGTTTTGGTAAGCGTGAAGGTATTGATCTGAAATTGACTTGTTGATGAAAAAAATGGAGTTGAGTAATAGATGTTCTAATTTGAGTTTTAGATTTTTATACTTTTTAGATTCTACAGCACTAAGATTTTCATAAAGGGCATAGGCAGCCTCTTCGTCACTAGTATATTTTTGTTCTTTAAGATCTTTAAAAAATTGCTGAGCTAAACTATTATAAGTTGTTTTTACATTTATATGATCAATAGGCTTAGATACATTTATGGTGATTAAGCTTACTAATTCAATCAGTTTTTTCATTTAGTTGACAAGAATGTTTGTTTTTTTATTAGTCATTAACATTTGATGGACAAATTTCCAAAGTTCTTCGTAAGGTATGATTTCAAATTCATTTGATTGATATGTTAAGCCAATTTGTTTTGAATTTAATTTTTTCAGATATTTTGCTGTTTTAATTTCGAATTGTTTTGGATGGAAATTACACTTGGGTAATAATACGAGCATTTTGATGAAACAATTACTTCTGAACGTTTCATCGTTTTTCAAGTATCGATAACTATACTTTTCTAGGGCATCAATACGATCTATAATATTATCATGCTTTTTTTGATAAAGAAAAAATAAAATTTGTATAATAAGTATCGAAATATGAACACCTCTTTTATCCTTGGAGTAAGTAGGGACATTATTAATAAACTTACCATATCTATACTGTTTTACTCCGTCTTTATGTTTTACTTTTTTGGGATCTATTTGCTCAATTTTGAGCAGGTAATAAATAAAAGCTTCATAAATTGTCCACATTTCTTTAGTAGAAGGAGGTAAGGTACTATAGCCTTTATTATATATTGCTTGGCAAAACAAATCGTAAGTTAGTTGATAGTTTTTGGTATGTAGGCATAGCAATAGATAAAGCTCTAATGTAACGTACCAATTATGTTTGCCTACAGGAACAAGATGAGAACAATTGGTTACTATTTTTTTCCCTCCTTCAAAGTCTTTCAATAAAATATAATGAGAAAGTTGTTTGTTACTGAAGTTCCACTCATTGAAAGCAGAATTCAGATATTTATTTGATCTAAAAAATTTAATAGCTTCATTACAAATGAGTACTACTTTTTGGTAATCATTGATGATTTCATATCGTATGATAAGAATTTCAAATTTCAGCAAATGGAATTTGTTTGACTTTATCGTTTTGCCTAACAATTCTAATTCAGTTGCATATATTTCTGCTTTTTTTAGCTGTGTTTTATTCGAGGCTCTAGACTTTGCATAATCTATTCCTATTTTTTCTAAGTACTCTTCTGCTAAAAGTTCTGCTTCAAATATTTTTTTATAGTGAATGACTAATTTATCATAATAATCATACTTCTTTTTATTTCCTTCAAAAATACTATAATGTCTTTTTAGAAATCGAGCTAAATCCAGAGTAATTTCTGTTAATTCAAACTTTTTTGCTTGTGGAAATACTCTTTCGGCAAGTTGAACGGAAGTATGTCTACCCCCTCTACCAATGAGCATTTTTATGGCAGCCCAATCCTTATAACAACTATAATACGCTCTCTGATATTCATTAAAAGTTGGTCTGTTTACATCAATAAAAAAAAGCGTATTAAGTAAGCGCTTCTCTAAAACATATTTTAATTTTTTATAATTTGTAGAATTTGGACTAGAGTTATACAATTCTTTTGCCGCAGCTTCATCTGTCTCAAAAGTACCTTCTTGTATTCCTGAATATAGTCTTTGGACAAGGCTATTATAATTGTGCTCAAGCCCAATGATATTTATATTCTTCACCTTATTTTTAGATACGATCTGTATCAGCTCTTTTAATTTTTCCATTTTTTAAAGGGGTATGCCTTGTTATTTAGATGTTTATGAATCTGAATTATGTTAATGTAATTCAAATAGCAAGGGGTTTAATTCATTGGTTACAAATGAATTATATGAAAAGCATTTAATTCTTTATGCAATTCTGCTCATTCTTCAAACTGAAAAACTGGCAGTAAAAAGGGTAGCTCAGAGAAATAGTTTTGAGCCATTGTTAACCCAAAAATTTTATACAATGGCTTTTATTATTTCAATTCTTATTGCTCTAGGAGTAATTTGTTCTCCAGCCGATTTCGATTGTCAATTCTTTGATGACAATCCAGAAATGCATGAAATTATTATTCTAGGTGATTACGAAACTGTTTAATAATTTCTTTTTGTCCTACTTACAAAAAACTTGTAAGTTGCATCCCCAATCTAAGAATTATTCAAACTAAAATTTATTCGCTCAACTGTTATTATGTATAGCTTAATTGTCAGTGATTAAGGCTATCCGTTAATGCTCGATAGCATTATACATTTGAGGTCAAAAAAATTACAGTTTTGAAAATTCTTTAGAATGAACTTGAGCTTGTTTATGATTTTTTAGGTTAAAATTCAAGCATTTATAGTTCTGACTAAGCTAAGAATGACAACCCTACTACGCTAGAGAAGTTATTCAGCAAGGAATCAGTTTTATAAAATATTGATTTTACTATAATTTTTTAACATGCTCTAAGATGACGCCAATTGTCTTTACGATAGTTGGCGTTTTCTTGTGTAAAGATGATCAAATTTGCATCTTTCGACTACTACAATATTACAAAAAATAGAGGAATCACTTAGTATTTGGTAGTGAAAATCACTAAAAAGATAAATTTGTAACTAATTTGAAAAACATAATTGTTTGATAAAGAGGTGTTTGTGTTTTTTTTGAATTGTTTTTTTTATTTTTTGTGTTTTGAAAACGATGAAAAACTGTCTGTTTTTATTTAAAAAGCTTCTACTAACTTTATGTATGTTTTTTAACATGCTTTCTAGAACGCACGGTTATGTATCTACACAATTCGTGTGTTCTTTTTTTGCGGTTAAAACTTAGATACAATTATCTTTCGAGAAGACAATTTATCTATGAAACGATATAGCCTTCTAACAAAAAAGAACCAAAAAAATACCTGTGCTTTTTATTCTAAAAGACAGATTATCAATATTTTATAGGATAAATTCATGTTGATGCTGACAAATAAAGCTTACTTCGTTTAGTTAAAATGATTGCCAATATTTAGTATGCCAAACTAAATAATATCTTTCAATGAAATCTCAACATTGGCAATGTAAAAACTAAGATATCCTCTGGGCCTGATACTATTTTTATCAAGCTAATTTTTGTCTTTTAAATAGTTTTTGGGTTCAGGGGTTTTTAAGTTAATGATAAAGTAGTGAAGAAGATCAGATGAAAAGGCAATATTACCTTCCGCTTTAAACTTTTTATTTATAATAAAGTCTAGTAGCTCTTTAGAAACATCAATTCATTAAATTACGTATATTTGCGGAGATGAAGAATATTAGAAATTTTTGCGTCATTGCGCACATAGATCACGGTAAAAGTACCCTTTCAGACCGCCTTTTAGAGTTTACGAAGACAATCTCTGAACGAGATATGCAAAGTCAAGCTCTAGATGATATGGATTTGGAGAGAGAAAGGGGAATAACAATAAAAAGCCACGCTATTCAGATGTATTATGATCATACTGATGGTCAAAAATATACCTTTAACCTTATAGATACGCCTGGACACGTTGATTTTTCTTACGAAGTGTCTCGTTCTATAGCTGCGTGTGAGGGTGCTCTGTTGCTGGTAGATGCCTCGCAAGGTATTCAAGCTCAAACGATTTCCAATCTCTATTTGGCGATTGAACACGATCTAGAAATCATTCCTGTCCTTAATAAGGTGGATATGGAAAGTGCCATGATAGACGAAGTGTCTGACCAAATAATCGACCTTATTGGTTGTGAGAAAGAAGAAATTATTCTTGCAAGTGGTAAAACAGGTATTGGGGTAGAGGATATTTTGACAGCAGCAGTCGATCGTATACCTGCTCCAAGTGGCGATCCAGAAGGACCTCTTCAAGCGCTTATTTTTGATTCGATGTTTAACCCTTATCGTGGGGTAATCGCCTATTTTCGTATCATGAATGGTACTATGAAAAAAGGAGATAAAGTACATTTTATTAATACGGATAATGACTATTTTGCAGATGAAATAGGTATACTACAACTCAATCAAGTTCCTAAAAAAGAACTAAAAGCTGGTAATGTGGGCTACATTATTACTGGTATAAAAGTGTCTAAGGAAATTAAAGTAGGAGATACCATCACATTGACTGAAAATAAGGCTGAGTCTATTCAGGGGTTTGAAGATGTAAAACCAATGGTTTATGCTGGTATCTTCCCGATCGACAATGATGATTTTGAAGATCTTCGAGATAGTTTGGAGAAATTACAGCTAAATGATGCTTCCTTAGTTTTCGAAGCAGAAACGTCTGTAGCCCTTGGGTTCGGTTTCCGCTGTGGTTTTCTAGGAATGCTGCATTTAGAAATTATTCAAGAACGTTTATCTCGTGAATTCAACCAAGAAGTTATTACCACGATTCCAAACGTATCGTATTTTGCATATACGAAAAAAGGCGAAAAAGTGTTAGTCAATACACCTAATGATTTGCCAGAACCAACAATACTTGATCGAGTAGAAGAACCATTTATTACGGCTCAAATCATCACCAAACCTGAATACATTGGTCAGATCATGACGTTATGTATGGAAAAACGTGGTATGCTGCAAAAACAAACCTACTTGACCGAAGCTCGTGTTGAATTATCATTTGTATTGCCATTGGCTGAGATTGTTTTTGATTTTTATGATCGCCTGAAATCCATATCTAGAGGTTATGCCTCTTTCGATTATGCTCCACTCGAATATCAAGCATCTGATTTAGTCCGTATGGATATGCGCTTGAATGGTGATATTGTCGATGCCTTATCGGCACTCGTACACCGAGACAAAGCTGCTTCTTTTGGTCGTAAGATTTGTAAGAAACTAAAAGAACTATTGCCTCGTCAACAATTCTTGATTGCCATCCAAGCTTCTATTGGTGCTAAAATTATTGCTCGTGAGACGATCTCCGCATTGCGAAAGGATGTAACAGCAAAATGTTACGGTGGTGATATTACTCGTAAGCGAAAACTTTTAGAAAAGCAAAAGAAAGGTAAGAAGAAAATGCGTCAGATTGGTAATGTAGAAGTACCTCAAAAAGCTTTCCTAGATGTATTGAAATTAGATTAGAACATTTCTAGTAACTATAAAAAAAATGCTGAATACATTTAAATTTGTATTCAGCATTTTTTATTGAATGAATATTATTTTGTTCAACTACTTATAACTTCACAAAGCGACTAGTAGACTAAACCATAAGTTTCGCTATATTAAGATGCCGAAAATTTTAGCATAAACAAGGGACAAAAAACAGAGC
>JAHDIP010000414.1 GCA_020630735.1 Saprospiraceae bacterium
AAGGTGCTGTTAAAAACAGCGAAATATAAAAGCGTAGTTGAAAACTACGCTTAGCGGACATCGATGTTTTTTTAGCAAGAAGAAAAATTTTAAACACATGAAACGCAGAATTGCAATAGTAACAGGTGCAAGCCGATTAAAAGGAATAGGTAAAGCCATCTGCATCGAGTTAGCTAAAAAAAATATAGATATCTTTTTTACCTATTGGACAAACTACGATAATGAAATGCCTTGGAAAGTAAATACTAATGAACCCCAATTGATTAAAAAAGAAATACTTGATTATGGCGTCAATTGTGCTTCGTTGGAATTGGATTTAACTAAAGCGAATGCAACGGAAAGTCTTTTGACGGAAGTAGAACAAACTCTTGGTCATCCTTCCATTTTGGTAAATAATGCCACTTATAGCACCAGTACGGATATTGATAATTTCACGGCACTTGATTTAGACAAACATTATAATCTGAATGTAAAAGCAACAACCTTGTTAACTATAGCATTCATCAGACGTTTTAAGCATTCAAAAGGAGGACGAATTATCAATATTACTTCTGGTCAATCACTTGGTGAAATGAGTAACGAAATTGCTTATGCTATCACAAAAGGAGCAATCGAAACACTCACTAAAACCATCTCCCAAAAAATAGCGGCTCAAGGAATTACTATAAATGCGGTCAATCCAGGACCAACTGATACAGGGTGGATGGACGAACAATTATATGCAGATTTAAAAAAAAGATTTCCGATGAATAGAGTGGGACAGCCTAACGATGCAGCTCGCTTAATTTCTTTTTTGTGTAGTGAAGAAGGTGAATGGATCACTGGACAAATTATTCATTCGGAAGGAGGCTTTCAGCGATAATATATTAAACCAAATATCAGTAGCTATCATTTCAGTTCATTTAGAAATTATTCAGTAAATTTGATGTATGACTACTTCAAGCGAATACACAGATATCATAATCATTGGTGCTGGTCTTTCAGGTATTGGTACAGCATACCAATTACAAAACAAGTGCCCTAATAAGTCGTATATCATATTAGAAGCGAGAGATGCTATTGGTGGTACATGGGATTTATTTAAGTATCCTGGTATCCGATCAGATAGTGATATGTTTACTTTAGGCTATTCGTTTAAGCCATGGAAAGGAGATAAAATAATTGCAGATGGGGCTTCTATTCTCCAGTATATAAAAGAAACAGCTGCTGAAAATGGAATTGACCAACGTATCCGATTTGATCATAAAGTGGTAAATGCTTCTTGGGACTCCAAAGAAAATTTATGGACATTAGAAATTGCTAATGGTAAAAAATATACCTGCAATTTTATGATCACTTGTAGTGGTTATTATAACTATGATGAAGGATACATGCCGGATTTTAAAGGGTTATCTTCTTACAAAGGAAAAGTCATTCATCCTCAAAAATGGGATACTAGTTTAAATTATGATAACAAAAAAATAATTGTTATTGGTAGTGGAGCTACAGCAGTTACTCTTGTACCAACTTTAGCAGAGAAAGCGGCAAAAGTTACCATGTTGCAACGCTCACCTAGTTATATTATGTCGATTCCTGCCAAAGACATGATTGCAACTGGGATGCAAAAAATACTGCCATCTAAATTAGCTTACTTTGTATCTAGATGGAAAAATATAAGTTTGGGAATGTTCTTATATAATTCTTGTAAAAAGTGGCCTGTATTTTGGAAAAAATTATTGATGAATGGAGTTCGAAGAAAAATAGGAGACACCGTAGATGTAGATAAACATTTTAACCCCTCCTACAATCCGTGGACTCAACGACTTTGCTTAGTTCCTGATGATGATTTATTTGAAGCTTTGAAAAGCGGAAAAGCAGAAGTTGTTACTGATCATATTGAACACTTTACAGAAAATGGAATACAATTGAAATCAGGTAATGAGCTTGAGGCTGATATCGTTGTCTCTGCTACTGGTCTGAAAATATTATTTCTGGGAGGAATGAATATTAATATTGATGGCAAGGTGTTGAATCCTGCTGATCTAATTTGTTACAGAGGAATGATGTTTAATGATATACCAAATTTTGTAGTGGTCGTTGGATATACTAATGCATCTTGGACCTTGAAAAGTGATCTGACGGCTGAATACATTTGTCGCTTGATAAATGAAATGGACAAAACAGGGACAGAAAAATGTTACCCTACTTTGAATAATGAACCAATAGAAACAGAGCCTATTTTGGATTTTAATTCGGGATATGTATTACGTGCGCTAGATAGTATTCCTAAACAAGGAACTAAACGTCCTTGGAAACTTTTCCAAAATTATATTTTAGATTTATTCAACTTTAGATACAGTTCTATTAATGATGATGTCATGAAATTTGAATAGTATACGATCTATTAAATATTATACTGAAACCACTTATAGATTTGATAAGTGTTTAATCGTTTTCCAATTCTTTTGTTACTATTTCTAACAAATCAAAAAGTTCTTTGGAAGTACCATCAATAGAACGTCGTAACCAAAATGCAGGAGCTGTTACAGCTTCATACCAATCTGATTTTGGATTTTTATCGGCATAAGCTCTAAATTTTTCTTGAAAAGAGCCTTCAAGAGTTCCTTCTGGTTGAGCCAATTGAGACAAGTACATTACTTCAAGCTCTTTAAGGTATTCTGGATTATCTTCCAGATACAAATAGGCATTTTTATACGTTAGCGCCATACTCTTGAAATTTTCATTATAAGTTTGCCGAATGATTTTTTTAAAAATAGGATTTTTTAGAGCTCCTTCGATGCTTGTTTTTAATTTGGATATAAATTCAGGGTTGTAATATCCAAAAGCTGTTTGATTATTGAAGTCCATTCCTTTATTATGGGGACCACGTATAAAAACAGGCGCACCAAAAGCTGCTTCAATCATTTCAATAGAGGCATAATTTTTTGCCATGGCATATTTTGAACGGAAGCCTACATCGAGCCAAGTATCATCTCTTTCTTTGACTGGCTCATAACCTTGTTTCAATAACTCCCATAGATAAGTAATTTCCATTAACTTATGAATAGCGGGATCAGGATTAGTAGATTGTTTTAGGGTGGTTGTTGCAATTAAAAATGGAATGCAGATTAATACAAAAAAGTACTTTTTCATAATTATAAAATTGAGGTTAATAAGTAACGGCCGAAAAATAAGTTCCGTGTTTTGGCTATAGGATTTTTGAGTTTAGACGAATT
>JAHDIP010000103.1 GCA_020630735.1 Saprospiraceae bacterium
ACTAAGAACGTAAAATTATTTTTGCTCATTATTTTGGAACTACAAAACGATTAAAGCTATTGAAAATCAACTGATAATTAGATACCCTACTCTTCGTTATCTAATCTAAATAAATTAAAAAAGAGACCAAAAGTAAATGGCAAATGGGCAAAAGCAAACCAATGAGATAAAATGCTTGACGATACCGACTAATGTCTGATCGAAAAACAGACAGAACCAATATTTCAACTATCCATCCAAGCGTAAAACAGCAATTTAAAAAGAAGAGATAATAGAAAAAAAACTCGATTAATTCTTCAAAGCGCCCCAAAACAAAACCACAAGTTCCCAGAATGATTAGACTAATCGTTCCGATGATTAAGTTGTATCTGATTCGTTTTTTCTCCCACCACTTTATTCGTTCCAAGCGTGTTTCTTTTTTCTTTGTCTTTCGCACAAAATCATTGTCAATAAGATTACTCATGTTACATTTTTCAAAGATATACTGAAACCAAATCGGTTTTCAGATTGCCAATCGTTTAAAGCTACTGATCATCAATCAATAGCCACCTAAGATGTATAGGTATAATTCTTTAATGCAAAAAAAGCTGCCCTATCGGGCAGCTCAAAACATAACGTAATTGACAGTAAAAAATATTTTTGATAATTAGGTTTTTCAAATCCATTGGTATTCAGTTTACAGATCATCATCTAAAATTGTGATTATCAGAAACTTTATTTTTAGTAATGGTGAAACTATTTAGTGCTCAGTATATTATTCGTTTGGAACGGTATATTCAATTCCCCAATGTTTGACATAATGTTCTAATGGACCAAGGCCAACTTTCTCTCTTCTTTTATTTACATTTTTTTCATCTTCAATTGGACTGATAATATATTTGCCATCTTCCATGCCAATTTGTGTTCCATAAATTTGCTTTCGGTCATTACGAACATTTACACGATCTATGAGTAAGGCTAAAGAACTATATTGCAATTCTCCTTTTTCGGCAGCCGCTTTTAGTATCGGTAAATATTTTTCTTGAGTTTCCAAATCAGCATGTTGAATAACAAAGAAGGCAACTCTACTTTGCTTACCTACCAAACTCTTTCCTGGATAACCGTGCTCATTTATGATTTCAACAACTCTTAATTCGTTTAGGGAATCGAGTTCGTTTTGTTGAACCCAGAGGTTTTTATACTCGTCAGAATCTTGACCATATTTTTCTCTATATTCTCTAGCATTTTTTCGATGTCGTTGATCTTTTTCCATAATCTCTTTCAACTCTTTGACTAAGGGTTGATTGAGCGTTGCTTCGAAGGCTGCTTGCTTTGCATCAAGTTCAGTAATTAATTTTTTGAATTTTTTATTACCTTGAAGGATTGCTAAATCTTTGTCTTCTTGCATCCACTTCGTATTGGTATAACCACTTTCGGTTGCCATTACTAAGTTCTTTAGTGCTTTCGATTTTTTGCCAGCCAAAGCCCAAGTACAAGCACTATTATATAAATCTACAGGGCTTTTTCTAGTATCTGTTTTAAAGGCTTCTTCGTAAGCTTTTGCAGAAGCTTTGTATTTCTTTTCTTCGTATAGTTTATCCGCTGTTGCAATGTGGTCGTAATAACTTTGAGCATAAGATGTGGAGGCTATTACAAGCAGAAATAGAATAAAGGTTTGTTTAATTTTCATGTGTTTAACGTTTTATATTTATTCAAGATTAAAAACTAACTCAAGTGGAAAATGGCGTATTTTATCATCTCCAATGTCTACTAATATACCATCAAAATAAATACTCGTTTCAGGTTCTATATTGCTAAGTACTTTTACAATTTCTGAACGATCAATTTTATCCGTAATAAGACGCTGACATAGTCCTTCTTTGGGAATAATGATCAACTCAAAACGCTTAATTTTCAATTCTTGTTCACCAACAAAAAGTTGAAGGCTATCTGTTTTATTATTTATAAAATCGTCAAAGGAGTATTTTGTTTCATTCATAACAGCATTCATTCCTTTCCAAACCAGACGGACTTTTTTATCATTAAAATCGTAATATTCTGGTAGCTTATGAATGTCGAAATCTTCAGGTTCGTCGATCAAAGCATTCGTAAAGCCAATCTCTTCTTCTGGAATAATTTCATCATATATTCGTATTAAACGACGAACTGTTTTATAGTTTGGTATATGTATAATATCGACTTTAGCACTATCTCGATATTGTTCAGCCATCCATCTGATTTCTTGGTTTGTCGTATCCATTTTTATCAGGGTAGCATTTCCTTTTTCATGCACAAACTGAAAATTAAAAACATCTTCTATCAGTTCTATTTCTAAATCTGGAGGACCATAATAGCCATTTTTGGCGCCTCTTTTTCGATTGTATTTTTTCTTTTTAAAAACAGGTTTAGCAACGGTTAATGTTTCTGCAATATTTCGATTAAGGTCTAGTATTTCATCGTTGACGAAGGTAGAAATTTCATCCGAATAGTAAACCTTACTTTTGTCTGCTTTATCACTAACAGAAAAGGCTGTATAAAAAGCTTTATTGCGACCAGACCGCAACACCAAATACACTGTAGTACCATTGTTAGCAGAACGAATGGTATTGAATAAGCACTTTTTCATATTCCATCCGTCCTTACAAATAAGGCTTGCCATATCTTCTCCTGCCACAGCTACCGACAATTTATTGATCCAAGAACGTTCGCCTTTATCTCTTATAATCGGATAACGATCACGTTCTTTTTTAAATAATTCTGTATCTACAACGGTAATCATACTTTCCCAATCGGAGTTGGGTTTTACTTCATACAAAGGCACCTTTAGTTTTCCCCACTCTATAAAATAACCTTCTTCTTCTCTTATATCTTCCTCTCCTCTTAGTTCCTTTTCAGTATATTCAGGATTTGGGTTTTGCAAAGCATCATTTATATTTCCTTGGTTGCAGGATAACAAAAGTGTGAAGTACACACATATATTGATATAAATGATTACTTTTCGTTTCATTCGCTTAATTTTACTGTCTAGTGAGTTTACTAACTGTAGAGCTATATTCGGCTAATATTTTCACTTTTATTTACATTTTAATTTTCACTTCTTAAGTACTCTGCAATGTATAACTAAATTTTCGTTTTGGCAACTATTTTTTCGTTATTTAACAAATCATTAGGTAATCATTAACAACAATTGATATAAATAAGGCATAATTCTTTTCATTTTAACTATCAGACTAATTATAAATTGTACCTTTAGGACTACGTTTTTAAAAAACTAAAACTTATGTCCACGTCTTTTTCGTCTACCTTACTTTTTATATTACTCTATTCCTTTCCTCTATATTTATCTGCTCAAAACTCATCCTCAACTTCTTCTGACTTTATCAATTGTGTAGATGCTCAATATGGTACAAATGATTTACTAGTAAATGGTTCACCTTATGTAGCTGAACATACAAAAGCCAAAGGTTTCCCCTATTTTTTGTCAAAAGACTGGATTCAGGGCACTCTTTTTATAAAAGACAACACCTTTACTAATATTGCTATCAAATATAATGCAGTAAATGATCAACTCATTATTCAACGACAATTAAAAAATGAGTTGATGGTTGAATTTATAGCTGCGGAGTCATTAGTAGATTCTTTTTTATTAGGTAGACATCTTTTTGTGCGAGAAGCAATTGCTTATCAAGACGAACAACTTACAGGATTTGTTGAAAAGGTTTATGATAGCAATATTGATTTTTATCAAAAGCATACTAAACTCTTTCTTTCGAGCACAAGCAGTACAAAACCTTTTGGTGCCTTTTCGGAAGGTGGTAACACTCTTTTTGCTCTTTCTGAAAAAGGAAAACAGAAAATTATTTCGCTAAATAGTTTTGTAGACATTTGGGGACTTGATCATAAGAAAGCTATAAAAAATTATGTCAAAGAACATAACATACAACCAACCAAAGCCAATAAAGAACAATTATTAAAACTTTTGAAATACTGTGATGAACTGTAACACCTCAAGATATAAATTTTTACTTTGCGCTCTTTTAGGATTCGTCGTTTCTCTACAGCCCGCCTATGCTCAACAAGCAACTTGGCAACTAGATACGGATGTAACAACTTCGAGTTGGACAGCCTTTACAAAAGCAGTAGAAGAGAAATATACTGTTCGCTTTTTTTATGATGAAGCAATTATTTCAACGATACAGTTGGATAAAATAAATGAACCAATCAGCTTAGAAGCCTATCTTAAGCAATCCCTAAACACGCAACAGTTATTTGTAGCTATTGATAAAAATGGAAATGTATTTATCACCTCTAATAACGAACTCACAACGATTCTTGATGATGATATATATCAATCGATTGAACAAACGCTCGCTACAGATGAAACCAATAATGCAGAAAATAATAGCGCCTTTCTCGAAACAACGAAAGAACATGTCGCAAAACTCATCGTTATTGGAAACCGAAAAGATGGTCTGAAAGAAGATAAAGTAGTCTTAAGTGGCTACATGCGAACGCAGGGTACGGATGAGGAAATTATTGGTGGTACTATCATCGTTCAAGAAACAGGTACAGGAACGGCTAGTGATGAAAATGGGTTTTACAACCTTTATCTAAACAAGGGAGTAAACACCTTAGTACTTAGTGATTTGAATCATGCTGATACAAAAGTAAAAGTCGATATCCGTTCAAGTGGCAACTATAATTTCGAATTGGAAAGTAAAACAATTACACTCGACGATGTTGTCGTTACTTCAGATAAATATAATGCTGTAAAAGGCACAAAAATGGGCTTCGAAGTATTGAAGGCTGCCGATGTAAAAGAAATTCCACTTGTACTCGGTGAACGAGATATTTTAAAGATAAGTACTTTATTACCTGGTATACAAAGTGTGGGTGAAGGCTCTTCTGGTTTTAACGTACGAGGAAGTCCAGCCGACCAAAACTTATTTTATATTGACGAAGTTCCCGTTTACAATACCTCGCATTTATTTGGATTTTTCTCCGCCTTCAACTCAGATGCGATAAGCGAATTTTCTTTATCAAAAAGTAATATTCCTGCAAAATTTGGTGGTCGACTTGCTTCTATCTTTGACATTACTGCTCTAGAAGGAAATATGCAAGACTACAAACTTCGAGGCGGTATCAGCCCGATTACAGGGAGAGTCTTGGCTGAAGGTCCTTTACAAAAAGATAAGAGTAGTTTTATGCTTGGTCTGCGCTCTACTTATTCAGATTGGATTTTAAAACTAGTAGACAATCCTGACTATAATAATACGACTGCCTTTTTTGGAGATGTACTGGGAAAGCTATCGTTTAGACTTTCTGAAAAAACGAAATTGAATGCCTTTGGCTATTATAGTACAGATGATATTGATTTTGCTGAACGCACAAAATTTGATACCAATAATGCTGGTGCTAGTCTTAGTCTTAGTCATTTTTTGAATGAAAAAAATAATATCAATTTTTCGCTCGTCTATAGTCGCTATGGTTTAAATGTCGAAAACACAGAACAACCCATACAGTCTTATCAACAAAGTAATATCCTAGAACATAAGGAAGCTAAACTAGGACTAACACTACGACCAAATGAACAGCACATTATATCTGTTGGAGCTAATGCTGTGCTCTATCAAATTGATCGAGGTGATTTTTTACCTGTTGGTGATCTAAGCTTGATTAAAGAACAAAATTTAGGTAAAGAAAAAGGGATAGAGTCTGGTATATTTGTAAGTGAAGAATGGAACCCTAGCCCTAAATTTAGCCTAAATGCAGGTTTACGATATAACCTTTATACTTACCTAGGACCACAATCTATTTTCGAATATCAAGCTGAGGAAGTTAAAACCATTGATAGTATCATTGATACGCTTAGCTTTGGAGAAAATGAAGCAATAAGTACCTACACTGGTTTAGATTATCGACTTGGTGCTAAATATTCGATTAATACAAATTGGGCAATAAAAGCTTCATACAATAAACTGCATCAGTATATTTTCTTGTTATCTAATACCATTGCCCTGGCTCCTACTGATAAATGGAAATTGACGGATTACCATACCAAACCAATGGAGGGACAACAATTTTCAGTTGGGGTATATACCAATATTTTCAGGAAAAAATTCGAATTTTCGGTAGAAACCTACTATAAAAATGTAGATAATTTGGTGGAGTATAAAGATGGGGCTGACCTGGTGGTAAATGAATTTCCTGAATGGGATATTTTACAGGGTGATCTAAATGCTTATGGTGTCGAAGTGATGCTCAAAAAACCTAAAGGACGTTTTAATGGATGGCTAAATTATACCTATTCTAAATCAACTGTTTTGGTTGATAATGGGAGCTTAGGGCAAATCAATTTTGGTCAATCATATCCTGCTAATTATGACAAACCACATTCGCTAAATTTAGTCACCAATTATAAATTCAAACGCCGTTTTAGTATGTCGGCGAATGTCGTTTACTCTACTGGACGACCAATTACCTATCCGACTACTATCTATTTTCAAAATGATTTACAGCTAATCAATTATGCTTCTAGAAATGCATATCGGATACCTGATTATTTTAGAGTAGATTTATCAGCTAAAATTGAAGGAAACTTGAAAGCAAAAAAATTATTGCACGGTACTTGGGTCTTTTCTGTTTATAATTTGACTGGTAGAGCTAATGCTTATAATGTATATTTCAAATCTCAATTTGGTAGCTTAAGAGGTTACAAGGTCTCTATTTTTGCTCGACCTATTTTTTCAGTTACCTACAACTTTAAATTCGGAAACTATGAGAGTTAATTATATTTGGTTCTTGCTTTTGGTGCTCCAATTTCCTGCCTGCGTAGAAGAATTCAAACCTGAAATTGACAACTTCGACAACTTACTCGTAGTAGATGGTCGTATTACAAATGAATCTGGTCCCTATACAATCAAGCTATCGACCTCCTCTAATTTGGACGATAATATATTCTTGCCCCTCGAAAATGCAACTGTACAAATTGAAGAACAAAATGGAAGCGTCTCTTCTCTTATAGAAGTTGGAAAAGGAATTTATGAAACGAATGACTTGCAAGGGCAAATTGGAAAAAATTATCGCTTATTGATCAAGACGCCTAATGGGAAAGAATATATTTCTAGTTATGAAACCATAAAAGAACCAACCGCTATAAATGAAATAAAGGCTGAGGTAGATTACCAAACCTTCGAAGGTGAAGATGATCAGATTCCTGGCTATCGTTTTTTTCTAGAAGGCGACAATACTCTTTATGATCAAGATTATTATTTATGGTTATATGAAGGAACATATAAATATCAAGCTGATCTAATTATTACAAGTGTGTTCAATGGCTTCATTGAAGATTTTCCTAGTGATTTGCTTCGTACTTGCTGGCGTACCTATCAGGTAAATAGTATAACAACGTCTAACACGTCAAACTTAGCCGAGCCTTTTTTACCAAGAAAGTCTTTATTTTTCCTTCGAGCAGATGACAAAAAATTATCTATACGATATAGCTTATTAGCAAAGCAATACTCTATAAGTAAATCCGCTTATGAGTTTTGGAATGGTATCGAAAAACAAGTTACCGACCAAGGTTCCTTGTACACTTCACAGCCCTACCAAATTAGAGGGAATGTAAATAATGTGGATGATCCTTCTGAAGCTGTACTTGGATATTTTTATGCAGCTGGTGTTACCGAAAAACGTTTTTTTTATAATCCAACTGAAGAAATTAATGTTGAATTGCCTATCTGTGGATATGATTATAGAGGCTTGGTCTGGGCTTTACAATTGCCGCCTTCTGAATGGCCAATTTACATTACTGTTGGTCCCGAAGGAAATGCAATTGCAGGGCAGGGCTGTTTAGATTGTAGAGAGTTGAAAGGAACCATTGTTAAACCTGATTTTTGGATTGATTAACTTTTATTATGAAAACGTTTTTTTCTTTTTTACTTTTTAATAGTATCATATTTGGAAATGTATTGGCACAGTACCAATTGGACTGTATTGATAATTTGCCAACTGAAAAAATAGTGCTTGATCTTGACCGAAACTTGTACATTGCTGGTGAAAAAATTTGGTTTACTGCTTACTGTTTAGAAAATGGCAATCTACATAATCGCATCAGTAAAGTACTATATCTCGAATTGTTTAACGGCGAAAAAAAGGCATTTATCCAACAAAAATTTAAGATAACAAATGGCATGGCATTTGGTCATCTAGATATCCCTGAACAAATCGGTACTGGACATTATTTCCTTAGAGCTTATACGAATTATCTTCGAAATTTTTCAGCAGATTATGCTACTTTCGAACTCATTAGCATTGTCAATCCTCTTGTAGATTCTAAAGATATTGGGGAGCCTGAAATGCAAAAAACTTCGTCTTTGCCAGTAACAAAAACGACAACACTTCCTGTCGAAATCCAATTATCGAAAAAACGTTTTAAAGCAAGAGAAAAAGTAGTTATCCAACTCAATCCTAACATTGATAAAAGTGCAAAATTAAATATTACTGTTCGCAAAAAAGGACTTCATCAAGCAAATACTATTACAAAAATTACGCAACAAAACCCTTGGCTATCAAATGCAGATCAAACATTTGTGAAAACAAAGCAACTGGAATGGCTCCCCGAAACGAGAGCACTTAGCATCAATGGTATTGTTGTAGATAGTGAAACT
The DNA here is from genome assembly GCA_020630735.1 of Saprospiraceae bacterium. GTDB lineage: Bacteria > Bacteroidota > Bacteroidia > Chitinophagales > Saprospiraceae > JAHDIP01. Next base: position 8,649 of record JAHDIP010000103.1, read on the forward strand.
AAAAAACCAATTGCGAATGAACTTTGTATGGTTTCTGTCATTGGAGAAACTACTCAATTACATCTTACAGAGACTAAAGATGATGGTTCCTTTTTATTTAGTTTAAAAGGGCTTGAAGGAAAACAAAATTTATTTGTAGGTCTTAAAAATCGAACTAAGAAAAATATGGAAGTTTTGGTTAAAAATGACTTTTCGACAAGCTTCCCCTCAATTAATCAATTTGCTTTCTCTTATGACTCTACACAGCATCAAATCATCGAAGAATTATACTTAAATCATCAAATTGGATCTGCTTATACTTTCGAAAATCAGTACGCCTCTTTTGAATTGCCAATGAACAACAATTTTAGTAGAAACATAGCTCAAGCTAATACGAGTATTGACGTGACTTCTTTTATCCAAGTCCCAACAATGGAAGAAGTCTTTAGAGAGTTGGTACCCGCTGTAAATGTAAAAGGCAAAATAGGTGATCGTTATCTCTCGATGATTAATGATGAATTGTTCCAAACCTTTGATGATCCGATTGTCTTACTTGATAATGTACCGATTTATAATATTGAGAAATTACTAGAAATCAATCCTAAAAAAATAAAAAAAATTGATTTGATCAACTCTTATTATTTATTAGGAGACTTTATGGTTGGAGGGATTTTGTCCATCAAAACCAATACAGATAATTTTGCAAAATACCAATGGGAAAACGAAACAGCTTTTGTAGAATATAAAACCATTAGTCCTTCTACATCACTCCGTTCGCCCAACTATAATAATGCTGCAACTAAGGGGAGTACTAAAGCCGACTTTAGAACTATTTTATACTGGAATCCTATTGTCGACCTTCGCAGTACTTCGTTCGAATTTTATACTTCAGATCATTTAAGTGAATATGAAATCATTATAAGAGGCATGACAATTGATGGTCAACCTTATTTTGGTAAAACGGATTTTAATGTTGTCAACTCCTTAAAATAGTAGTACATTTAGGTTTTTTTGAGAAAACATAAGCATAAAACATCCATGATTAAAGATTAGATCTATCTGCCTTAAGTCAGGCACACAAGGATAAGATTAAAGGCTAAACCAGATCTGCTGTCGTTGACTTAGTTGGCCGAAAGCTACTCACCCGATCAATTGGAGTGATCCGATGAGTTAAAATAACGAAGACAACTATGGCAAAAAGAAAATTTTAAACACATGAAAACTAAGTCTATCCTCTGTTTATTAATTTGCTATACGGTACTACTCCTAACGCATTTTGACTTTTATCCAAGATGGCAACAAAACGATGTAAATGCTACTATATCTTGGGATGCTTCTGGTTATTACATGTATTTGCCTGCACACTTCATATATGATGACATAAAGGAATGCAAGTTCCATGAAGACATCTTAAAAAAATACAAACCTACCCCTAACTTTCAGCAAGCCTTCAAACATTCGAGTGGAAATTATGTGATGAAATATTCCATTGGACAAGCAGTACAGTTTGCTCCTTTTTTCTTCATCGCTCATTGGTGGGCTACCAATAGCCCACTTTACGAAGCGGATGGTTTTTCATTACCCTATCAATTTATGATTTCGATGGGTAGCTTATTTATTGCATTTTTAGGTCTATTTTTTTTCAGAAAAATACTACTACATTATTATAGTGATGGAGTTGTTGGTGTTTCATTATTAGCGGTAGTTTTAGGGACTAATTATTTAAACTATACAGCTATTGATGGAGCCATGACACACAATAACTTGTTTACTATTTATTGTTTGCTCATATTCACTACAATCTATTTCTATAAAAATCCAAGTTATGTTAAAGCTCTATTGATTGGTTGCTTAGTTGGCTTGGCTGCGCTTACTCGCCCAACAGAAATCCTTTCGATGTTGATCCCTTTATTTTGGGCTTGTAATTTTTTAAAAAAGGAAGATCGTACTGCTCGTTTTGATTTTTTATTAGAACACAAGGCTAAAATAATTACAGCTGTTATCACCTGTATGCTTGTGGGTTCTCTTCAACTTATTTATTGGAAACATGTATCTGGTGACTGGATCGTTTACTCATACGAGGAACAAGGTTTTAGTTGGTTAACACCACACCTTATTGATGGTATTTTCAGTTACAAAAGTGGTTGGTTGGTCTACTCTCCTATCCTTATTTTTTCATTAATCGGTTTTTACTTTTTAAGAAAAGAAGAGAACAAACTATATAGTACTTGTCTCCTTTTTTCGGTTTTGTTTATTTATATCACTTTTGCTTGGGACGAATGGTTGTATGGAGGTTCGCTTGGGATAAGAGCAATGATTCAGGCTTATCCTATTTTGATGTTTCCATTTAGTAGTTTCGTGACTTGGCTAAAGGAACAGGATAAAGTTATTCAATTATTTTATGCGTTAATCTTTACTTTATTTTGCTATATGAGTTGTTGGTTTACTTACCAAGCACATAATAATGGAATGATGCATGTAGGGAAAATGACAAAGGCTTATTATTGGAAAACATTAGGTACTTACAAAAAAAATAAAGAGCATTTAAAACTATTAGATACAAAAGAGATATTTGAAGGGTACCGTCAAAATGTGCAAGTCGTGTATGAAAATAATTTCGAAGAAAATCAAGACACTGCTTTTACTGCCCTTTATAAAAAAGTAGATAAGAATTCTATTCTTTACCTAAATAAAGATAACCAATATAGTCCAGAATTTAATTTCAGTCCTTCCCATGATTATAATTGGATACGAGTATCTGCTGATTTTCATATCAAATGGAAAGAATGGAATACATGGAAAATGGGACAACTTCATGTAAAGTTTTATAAAGGCGAAAAAGTGGTTAGATCACGTGGACTTAGAGTTCATCGTTTTTTGAATAATGGTGATCGAAAAAATATTTACTTAGATATTCCAAAACCATGGAAATCGTTCGACAGTATCACCATTACCTTTTGGAATGCCGATAGCGACAAAGAGCTTTCTATTGACAATCTAAAAGCAGAAACCTTTGATTGATTAAATTATCAATGAATTCAAGATTTATACAGAGTTCAAAATAGGCTTCTTGAATTCTCCAAATAGCTCAATCATTTTATCTTCTCTATATTTAAAAATTTCCTCTAACTGAGAACGAATGAAAAGAGCATTTGCGACTTTCCCCAGTATTCCAAAAGGTGCTCTATAATCAATAATATCTGTCATTTCTACACCTCCTTCGATTTCTTTAAAAAAATGTTGGTGATGCCAAATCTGGTATGGCCCCAACCGTTGCTCATCTACAAAGTATTCCTTGTCTCTAATATGTGTAATTTCCGTTACCCAAGTCATCGGGAAACCTAAGATAGGTTTTACCGTATATTGAATAAATAAGCCTGGATACATCTGATCAGGAAGTTCTGTGTGGATCACAAAACCCAATTTATCAGGTGTAATTTCCTTTAAGTTTTTTGGAGATGAAAAAAAATCCCATGCTTTTTCTAAACTAATGGGCATCTTCTGTATTTTTTTTAATCGATGCATCTTTAATGCTATTTTTTTATAATTTGTTTTTTTTATAATGTTTTATACTTTTATGAACAATTTACAATAGAAATAGTTTTACGTAAACCCCTTTATTATGTCAAATGCGAACGATTACTCTAAGCGTACCTTCAACAGCCCCAACCCTATACGCCGCTATAGCCACAGACGTAGATTAGCTTTTTGTTTAGATATATTAAACCTCAATGGTAATGAAAAGATACTTGATTATGGTTGTGGAAGTGGTCAATTTTTAGAAAATCTCCACCAAAAGTATCATCAAATCCAACCTGTAGGCTTTGAACCTGTAATGAAAGTAAAGCTTTCATCCGCTATAAATGTGTATAAGGAAATGGAATTACTAGTAAAAGATACAAATAATAAAGGGAAGTTTGATGTAATTTGCTGTTTTGAAGTTTTTGAACATTTTAATGAAGCGCAACAATTAAAGATGATCGAGAATATGATGCGCTTACTTAAAGAAGATGGAAAGGTAGTTGTTTCGGTACCAATTGAAGTAGGACCACCTGCTTTTGTAAAAAACATAATGAGAACTCGTAAGTTTTTTAATCCTAAAGCTACTGAAGCAACCGTCAAAAATATTTTAAAATCTACCTTCTTTTTACCCATTGTAGACTATCGAAAAAAAGAAGGTTATTTATCTCATATGGGGTTTGACTATCGTCATTTAGAAAAGTTGTTTTCGTCTTATTTTAGCTTTACGTCTAAATTCTTTTCACCATTTAAAAGGATTGGACCACTGGTCAACTCTCAAGTATTTTTTGTTCTAAAGCCCTTGCCGAATAAAATTAAACTCTTATCCAATAAAGCACCTTTAATAAAGGAACACAAATAAGAATGAGATTATTAATTCAAAACATTTCATTCTAAATTCAAAACAAGTGTTAGAGGAAAATGGATAGCTTGTCCATTACTATCTTCAATAAGCATGTGTTGAAGATATACACTTGTATGAGGTTTCATTTTTCGAATCGCACTATTTATTTCAGGATGATCGACACGATCTGTTTTAAACAATACCGTTTCTCCTTCTTTCGGAATAAATAGTAATTCAACATTCAATATTTTCATTTGCTTCCCTCCAACTTCTAAGATCAATTCTTTTTTGTCAGTATATTTAAAGTCCCGTAAATTTGTTATTTGATCTCCTAAGGTTGCATAATGACCACGCCATGAAAGACGAATTTGTTTTTCCTCAAATTCATAATACTCAGGATAGAAATAGATGTTTTTTTCTCTACGTTTTCCCAATACTTCGACTTTCGAAATCTCTCGTTTAGGAATAATTTCATCATCAGAATTTACGACTCTTTTGATGGTTTTGAAATTGGGAATATGCAAAATATCAAGTTGTTTACCATCTTTGTATTGGTCATACATCCAGCGATATTTCTGGTCGGTCGTATCCATTTTTATAAGTGTACGAAGTCCTTCTTTGTGGACAAACTGAAAACGATTTGGTGTTCCAGTTGTCAGCTCTAGTACTTCATCACTAGTTTCAGGATTTACCTCTTTTATCTTACTTTCATTAATATTATCTTTTACTCTGATAAACATACTAATTGGATTATCAATTTTACTAGCACCTTCTATATTTTCAAAATTGGTGATAAATATGGTCAGTTCATTTTGAGCAATATCAAGTAAAGTACTTACACTAGAGTCATCAAAATAATATGCTCCATTCTTCATTTTAATCCCTAGATCTAGCATATCTTCTTCCGAAAAATATGTTTTGTTATTTCCGACCATCACTTTAGCATTAAAGTCAGACAAATCCACTCTTGTATCTTTTTTTAATACCGTAATTTCCTTCTTAATGCTTTTCAAAAAATCATCAGGTTCTAAATTTAGGAAACCAGTAGTATGTCCATTTTTCTTATTGATCGGTGCAGAGTAATCTCCCCACTCTAGTGTATAAACTTGACGTTTAAAGACTGGTTTTGCCACATCCATACGAGAAAGGTTGATATAGCTAAATTCTTTAAAGTCTTTTTCAAACGTAGTTTGATGTTGTTCTACTATTGATTCAATATTTTTCATATCATCATCTATCAATAGATATGCATAAAACGCTTTTCCTTTTTCCGTTTTAAAATGTATTTTTAATACATCGCCTTTCCCTAATTGAGCTAAGGTACTATCATAGCATTTTCGTTTTTCCCATTTGTCAACACAAACAATTGGATCGCCTGACTTTCGAATAATAGCCAAACCCACTTTCGATAGTTCTTTCTCTCGACTCGAATAAAACAAGGTTGGTTCATTATTTTTCAGCTTTTCTATTGCATCAGGACTGATTTGATAAATGAAGTTTTCTTCAGAATATTCTGCAACATATCGCACCGGAATACATTCACCTGCCCAATCCAAAAAGTAACCATTTCTACAATTAATATTTCTCCTAGTAGGTACTTCTTTAATCACTTCATCTACTTTACTATAATTGAAACATACTTTTCCTTGTCCTTCTAATAAGTCCAAAAGGCTTTCATCATTTCTATAAAAATTAGCCTGATCTGAAACGGTGATGATAGCGAAGTAAGACTTTGAATTTTCCATGTTTATTTTCATAAAAAGTGTAAACTCTTCACCTAATTCTGCCGCTTCGGTCACAACACTTTCCCATGTACTACAAATGCGTTTGTCTTGATTATCCTGCCCAACAATAAGAATTTCTAAATTTGAAATTTCTTCATTTTCATTACCTTTAAATACCAAACCTTCTACTTCTTTTATGCTATCAAAAACTTTCTTTGTAATTGCTTTTGTATCACAGGAGATATCTCCATCAAATTCTTCTAAAGGAAAAATCAATCCGCCCCAGTCCAATTGGCTACCTTCCAGTACAGCATATTCTGCGGGTATTTCAAGAACCGTTCGTTCGCTCCAATCGTCGATTGTTTTTTCCATTACGGTAAAGGGTGTTTTCATCTGTTCTGGTAATTCTTCGATTAAATTAAACGAGAATAAAATCATCAGACAAAAGAACAAAGGAATACTCATAAAGTACTTGAACATACGCCAGCGTCGTGACTGTGTTTGCCCTAGCATAATCAACCGTTTTTTGAGCAATGCAGAGAAGGTATTCACTAAAGGATTGCAATGATGTTGGCGACTATGCGCTACTAATAAGGAAGCATATTGATAAACAGATGAACCTTTTTTCACCACAAAATTATCAGCAATATATTCGTGGGTTACCCGCAGTGCTTTCCGATAAAGATAGATTAGCGGATTAAACCATTTTAAAATAACAACCAATTCCATGATCAATACATCCAAACTATGCCACTGACGAACATGTACTAATTCGTGTTCAACAATCAATCGTTTTTCGTCAGTCATTTCGTCTTCACTCCAAAATACAAAACTAAAAAAGGAAGCAGCTGGAATTTTTTCGGAAGGTTTGATTAATGTATAACCATTTGCTTCATAGCTTTTGCTCTTTCTAATGATTTTTAAAATTCTAAAGATACCTTTAAACAATAAAAAAGACATCCAAACAATTCCTAGTACGTAAATGATTAATAATAAATCACCGTAGGTGAGTTCGAATGCAGGTGTTGTCTTTTCCATTTGCTGCCATAATGTTTGATTAAACACTTCAGCATTAGAGATCGCAGGAAATAAAAAATCAAAGGCTTGAGGTTCCTTTGTTTTTTCAAAAGAAATATCCAATAAGGGAATTGCTAATGAAGCCAATGGCGTCAATAACAAATAGAAGCGATTGAGTTGAAAGAACGTTTCTTTGCGTAAGACTAAATGATAAAAGACATAAAATAAAGCTAGGCAAAGACTCGATTCCAACAAATATTGGGATAAGCTTATGTCAAACATTACTATTTATCTTTAAGATTTTCGAGTAAAGCATCTAAGTCTTCAGGGTTAATTTTTTCTTCTTTTACGAAGTAAGAGAGCAACTGTTCGGCAGAGCCTCCAAAATAATTGTCGACAAATTTCTCTAAGGAAAATTTTCTGTATTCTTCTTTCTTTATGAGTGCATAGTAGCGATGTGTCTTTCCAAAAGCTTCATGTGCCAAATAGCCATTAGCTTCTAATTTTCGAACGATAGAAGACACTGTTGTTACTGGAGGTTTTGGTTCTTCTAATTCTTGCATTACATCTTTGATAAAAGCTTTACCTAGCTTCCAAAAAATTTGCATAATGCTTTCTTCTCTATGTGTTAACCGTTTCATATATAATCATTTAATTTTTGCAAAGGTTGTGTCTCGTAGACACAACCTTTGCTTCCTTTACATATCATACTAAAATAAACTCTTCAGAAATTTAAAAAGCATTCAAGCATAATCATTTGCTATTGCAATATACAACTATTTTTTAGTTAATCAACTTTTTTTTAGTTTATTAACTAAATTTTAGTTTTGTTTAACATATAAATAGGCGAACTATTACTTCTGGTTCAAATTGTTTCAATGAATGAATAAATAGAAAGAAATATATTTTATCGTCATACAATTTTTCTATTTGAATAACATTTAGGAAAGCTAAAAAATATCCTTACCTTGATAGCGTTACAATAAAAAGCAATTTAAAGTTAAATGCAGCGATTCTTAGCAACTCTTGTTTTATCCTTTTTTTTATCGTATTTAAATAGCCAAAATCTAATTCCCAATCCCAGTTTTGAAGATGTCAACATCTGTGCTAAATACGATGAAGAATGCTGTCCTTCTGCTTGGCGTTCTACAACTTTGAAAAATTTCAGATACTCGAAGTATAATAGTCGCAACCCTTATTCCTTAGAGCCTGCTGATGGTGCTTATTTTATCTCCTTAATTATTTACAATTCTAAGGTAAAAAATGAACGGAACTATGCCCAAGTTCCCCTACTCTGCCAGTTGCAAGCTGGACAAACGTATGAACTGAGTATGTATTTCAATAATCACTTTTATAAAATCAATAGTTTCGGTGCTTACTTTACCGATGAATTGAGAATAGACGAAAAAAGTGAAGCGCTTTTAAACTCTCCTTCTCAGGTTATTTTTGATTTTTCGGATGAAATAGAATCAAAAAAATGGTACAAAAAGTCGGTTCGTTTTGTAGCTACTGGAAACGAAAAAGGAATGATCATCGGAAATTTTAGTGATGACGATACTACTATTGCTACGCCTATTGTATCTAGAAAGGTCTTAAAAAAAGATATTAGATTAAAACGTTTTTATACCAAAATTGATCGTGTAAGTCTTCGTGCAATTCAAGCTACTGAACAGGATTGTGATCTTGAACAAAATCGTACGTTGATTTATTCAGACGTAATACGCCACACTAGATCAGCACCAAAATTGCTTTCTAATTCATCTGTCAAGAAAATATTAACTGAGGAAAATATTATTTTGACGGACACTGTTCAAAAATCTATTTCTGAAGTCCTTATCGAAAATCAGACTCCAACTCCTGTTGAAAATTCTACGCTTATCAATACAGAAAAGCCATTTGAATTATCTAATATCAATTTCGAAACCAATAGTGCTCGATTGTTGCCTATTGCTTATACCGCTCTTGATGAATTGGCAAACTACCTTATTTTAAATCCATCTTTCAATTTAACGATCACAGGTCATACAGATAATGTTGGACGCTCGAATGCTAATAAGGCATTATCGGAACGGCGAGCACAAGCAGTGGCTACATACCTTGCGGGTCAAGGTGTGCGCATGAATCGATTAAGTATAATCGGAAAAGGAGAAGACGAACCCATTACAGAAAATGAAACAGAAATGGGTCGGCTTAGAAATCGAAGAGTGGAATTTCGTTTGGATAAAAATAATTAGATATGGATAATGAAATATTAGACGATGTTGGAAGTAAATCTGTAAAAACCTTATACCAAACAAGTGGTAAGTTTTTGTTTTACACAGTTCTTTCCATTCTGTTTACCATAATTATTGCTATTGGCAACTTAGGTTTTGTTATCACTTATTATGTTATCTTTTTGTTTTTTGCATTGAGTGTATTACTAAATTTCTTTGGTCTTGCTTATGCCATCAACAGTTTCCTAAAAAAAGAAGAAAATACATTTAGCAAATATCTGTTCCTCATCTGCCATATAGTTGTGGCTTTATTTTTACTTTATTTAATTGTGGCTGTATATAATGCCTACAACCACTTGCAGCTTTACGATTTTCCTTCTAACTAAATAGTTCTATCCATAGACAGCATAAAAACTAACATAGATTTATCTTGTTGACCACCTTTAATCATAGAACCTTTTAAAACAAATTTGTTTCGTTCTAACAATCGAATGGAAGGAAAATTATCCTTATGGGTATAGGCTTCAATCTTGAGAAGCGACAACTTATTCAATGCATAATCTAGTACTCTTTTAATCGACTCTTGCATAAATCCTTTTCCTTGAAAACGTGGACTTAATTCGTAACCTATCTCTACTGTTTTTCCATCAGCAGAAAAATTCCATAAACAAATAGTACCGATTAATTCTTTCGTTTCTTTAATTTCGATTCCCCAAAAAATCCATTTGTTCATTTCGATACCGACATTTATTTTTTTGATAAATGATGCAGTATTTGCTTCGGTCTTATCTAATGCTCGATCGATATATTTATTATTTTCTTCGTTAGAACGAATCGTAAATAATGAGGCGATATCTTCTGTCATCAGTTGACGAAGCACAAGCCGTTCTGTAAAAATAGTAGGGAAAGGATCAAAATTTATTCTGGTCATATCTTAGGCATAAATATATGTAGCAAGAGTCAATAAAACACTTAAAAGTATAGCAATATTTAATGTTTCTGTTTCATCTTTTTGTTTAAAAAACCTTACTCTATTTTCAGGACTCATTAATTTAGTTTGTCTGTTATCTCTTTTTTTGAAAAAAAATCGAAACAACCTTCTACTTAATTCCCCAATGACCACAGCTATTACCAAAAAACCTAACACAGGAGTAATGTATGGCTCTCTTAATGCAATTTCTATATTATTGCCAAGAAAAATTCTCCAAATAATTGCTACGATTAATAGGACTATAACTCTACTTAAATTACTAGATTTTACAAACTCGCCAAGTAAATACATAACTGCTTTTTTAGGTCCATTGACAATTTTTCATACTTGCCCTGACTCAAATTTAATAGTTGCAAATCTGTTCATTTGTTGGGTTTTGATCATACTCATTCAAAAATCCTCATTCCGCTACTACTACAAAGGGTCGATCATAAAACACGCTTATCGGAAGGCATTGTTAAGTAATATATCGATGGAGTAAATCAATCGCTTCTTGGTTGTTTTTAGCTTGAGCTACAGAAAGTGAAGTATCGCCTTCATAATCTTCTTTGATATTAGGATTTGCACCATTTTCGAGTAGCAGTTTTGCAATATCTAAATGATTGAATCGAATACTTTCTACAAGCGGTGCAGCCATAAATTCAGGATGCTGATAGTTCGGGTCTATGCCTATTTTCAAGTAGTATTTTACTAATTTGATATCTCCTGTTTGTACGGCTAGAAACATGGCTTTCCAATCTCCTCCTGACATAATTTTTGCTTTAGGTTTATTAAAATTTCTTCTATCAAATACACTGTTTGAAAGAAAATTATTTTTCTTAAATATAAAGTTATAGCTTTGTTGAATCAATTTTACAAAA
>JAHDIP010000104.1:0-5136 GCA_020630735.1 Saprospiraceae bacterium
TTTCTAATGTAACCGCAACTGGTTGTGATGTTTCTTGGTCTCAAGATCCTGATGACTTGAAATATAAAGTAGGATACAAGCTTGTAAGTGGTTCTACTTGGACTCAAGTATTTGTGAGCCTTCCAAACACTTCATATACAATTTCTGGTTTAGCTAGTGGAGCAGATTACAAAGTAAGAGTGAAGACGAAGTGTTCTGGTGGTTGGACTAACTGGACAGCTAAAGAAGACTTAACGACGCTTGCAAGTGCAGTTTCTAATAGTGCTAGAGAAGGAAACTTCGTAGCTAATGTTTATCCTAATCCAGTGAATCAAACATTAAACATTGATTACAACTTAGAAGCTGATGGGAAAGTAAGCATCCAAGTATTTGATATTCTTGGTAAAGCTGTTATCGCTACTGAGGCTAACCAAGCTGCAGGTGCTAATACTGCTCAATTAGATGTTTCTGAATTGACAAATGGAAACCACTACGTTCGTATCCAAAGTGGTAACCAACAAATTGTAAAAAAGTTTGTAAAATTCTAAAATAGAATTTTTATAACAAATCATAAAAAGAGGTTTCGCTCAGTTTTGAGCGAAACCTTTTTTCTTTCAATAGTATGTTGTTTCGTTTTTTTGTTTAGGTATTTTGAATTTCAAATACTTTTGGAACCCCTCCTACTTGTATCTGTTGACCATTAAAATCGAAAGAAAGTTCTTGATCGCTATTCCAAAATTTCATATCAATAGGACGCCAAGCCACTATATGTGTAGGTTCTGATATACCAATTTTGTATACATAAAATTCCTCATTTTCTTGGACGACTTCAAAATGTTTCATCGTACCTATTTGACTCAACAAGGTATCAAATGCTTGAATCGCTTGTTTCGGACTTTCAGGTATTTTGTCTCCACCTTCGGTCGTGTCTTTAAAAATACCGCAGGTTTTAAAAGGTGGAGCTTTTATGTCATCTACCATTTCATACATGTACGCCTTGTGAGCCCCATGGCGAGCAAAAATTAGAAGTGAGCGCATAAGGTAAGCTGCTTGAGCAAACTCCCCTACTTGTTCGCTATTCCAACCAAACTCTGTTATACTGATTTTTAAATTCCGATCTTGAGCAAAAGTCACCATATCTGTAAACTCATTAAACTTGCTATCACTACTTTCAGGATGGATCGTAAGCTCTTCTCCATTCGAATTATCAAAAGCATAGCTATGACAATTTATTTCCTTGATGTATTTGAAGTCTGCTTCATCAATCATATTAGGTAAAAAATCGCCTGTTGGATAATTACAAGTATTACAAGAAAATCTATTTTCTGGCATTGTATTTTGGAAAGCAGCATGACTCAAGCTAAGTTCCCAATCATCTGGATTTTCACTATTATAAAATTCTATACAGGCATCAATAATACCTTTTGTTATCATCTTATAAGCTGCTTCTCCTGGTTCACCCCAAGGCTCATTTCCGATCTCAAGCGTATCAATCAAAAACTCCCCATCTGGATTAGGTTGTGCATCGCTTACTCTAAAAAACTTTAGAACACTTAGCATGTATTTTTTTGCATTTGCTCTAATCGCCGTATCACTTCCCCCCCACTGGTCTCTGCTAAACCATTTGTTTGGAAACTTGCGTTCAATGAATGGATTATACTGGAAGATACTTTCCAAACTTATTCTGATCTTGTAACCTCGATCCTTCATATTTCTGTACCTCCAAGACCACAAATTCATGTGTTCCCAAATAGGTTCAACTTCAGAGGGAAAGCGTCCATTATAATCATCTTCCATTAAATGAAAAATTCTCAATTGAGCACTAGTAAAAACATTTTTAAAAGCTGGTCCAGCCCAAGTATGTGGAAAGTTATCATACTCCTTTCCCATGTTTACGCCAATCATGTCAATAAAAGTAGAGCCTGAAGGTAATACATCAGGTGGACAAACTTCTTCTTCTAGTTCTCCGAACTTTTCAATTACTCTATTGACCAAACCCGGTAGCTCTCCGAACTTGTTGAATAAAGTTTTTAGTTCTTTAAATTCATTTACAAAAAACTGTAGTTCTGTTATGCACTTTTTTAATTCTCGTACATCATTAATCAATTCTTGATTTTTTTGGGACATAATAAATCAGGTTTTGGTTAAAAAATATTTAGGTACAAGACAGTATACCAACCAATATTCTGTTTTAGGTTCATCATTAGTAGCTATCGTTTGATATTCTGTAGCTATCTTCGTTTGGCAATCCGAAAACCACTTTGGTTTCTGTATATTTATATCTTGCTTTTTTTCATAAATATGGCTATTTAAAAATAGCCTTTAGCTTTTTTTAAGACACTGAAGGATAGGATCAAACACTGGCTTAGCAGTGTTGACCACAATCCTTTATTGCAATTAACTATGGGTATTAAAAAGTAGAATCAAAATACAGTATCGTATGTATTAGACTTTATTCTAAAGAATTTTGTATGGCACAAAAAGCGTCTTTTTTTGCTCATAAAAACCTTTCAGAATCAAGTCTATTATTGATTTCAACTTTAAAATGAATATTATGATAGTTTTGAACGAGGGAAGATTAATAAGTAGTGATTCTTATTTAATTCAGTACTTTGATAGCGATTTTTTTTGCTTTACTTTATCAAAAAAATCTTTACTCTAAAAATTACTGAATAAATATGCATTACTTACTGCATTATTTTTGTAGCATAGTTTTCGGCGTTTTTTGGGTTAAAATAATTTTTAGTTTCCGCTTTGTAAATTGATAATAACTAAGGTCAGCTTTTATTATTATAAATATATGTTTAAAAAAAGTAAAAAACAAATTTTTCGTCTTATTAATGTTATTTTTTATATGTTTTTAACATTTTCTTTTAATTATAAAGTACTGTCTATCCATTTTTTATCTTTGTAAAAAAGAAAAATGCAATTATTCCGAATCTTAATTTATAGTATGCTTTTACTTTGCTTCGCTTGTAAAGCTCCCAATGGTAATGCCCAACAGAGCGACCACCGCCACACTAATAAATTGATTAATGAAAGTAGTCCTTATCTTTTACAACATGCACATAATCCAGTAGACTGGTACCCTTGGGGTGAAGAAGCATTAGCAAAAGCTAAAGCTGAAAACAAAATGATGATCATAAGTGTAGGCTATGCTGCTTGCCATTGGTGTCATGTTATGGAACATGAATCTTTTGAAGATTCGTTGGTGAGTAAAGTGATGAACGAACACTTTGTTTGCATAAAAGTAGATAGAGAAGAACGACCAGATGTAGACGATGTTTACATGACTGCTTGTCATCTTGCTAGCGGACGTAGTTGTGGTTGGCCGCTTAATGCCTTTGCTCTCCCCGATGGTCGCCCATTTTGGGCGGGTACTTATTTTCCAAAAAAAGATTGGTTGGATATTTTAGATCAATTTATCAACTTGCAAAAAAAGAACCCTGCAAAACTAAAAGAGCATGCAGATAATATTACAAATGGCATTCAAAACAACGAAAAAGTCTCTCTATATCCAGGCGATAAAATCTTTACAGCTGAAATCTTAAAAGAGACTGCCAAAAACTTTTTATCTAATATAGATTTCAAAAAAGGTGGTGGTCAACGAGCCCCTAAATTTCCAATGCCCAATAATTATCAATTTTTGTTAAGCTATCATCACTTATTTCAAAACCAACTCTCCTTTGATGCGGTAGATGCTACACTTAGCAATATGGCCTGGGGCGGTATTTATGATCATTTGGGAGGTGGCTTTGCTCGCTACTCTACTGATGCTGATTGGATCGTTCCTCACTTCGAAAAAATGTTGTACGATAATGGTCAGCTCGTAAGTCTTTATGCTGAGGCTTATCGTTTGTACAAAAATCCAGGATATAAAAAAGTGATCGAAGAAACCTTAACTTTCATAGAACGAGAATTAACTTCTCCCGAAGGAGGTTTTTATTCATCTCTTGATGCTGATAGTGAAGGTGAAGAGGGAAAGTTTTATGTTTGGACAAAAGAAGAAATTGAACAAGTATTAAATGATGAACGAACAAGTAAAATTTTTAATGAATATTATGAAATAAAAGGATCGGGTAATTGGGAGCACGGTAAAAACATATTATACCGCCGTAAAGAACATGCACAAATCTGTAAAAAATATGACCTCACCACAGAAGCATTAGACAACATCATTGATGCTGCAAAAGCTAAACTATTTGATGTTCGCTCCAAACGTATTCGCCCAAACCTTGATGATAAAATTTTAACCTCTTGGAATAGTTTAATGCTCAAAGGTTATGTTGAAGCTTACCGTGCAACAGGCAATGAAGCCTATTTAAAAAGGGCATTAAAAAATGGTGACTTCATTCTAACGCATATGCTGAAAGAAGGTAATCGTTTAAATCGAAATTATAAAAATGGAACATCAGTCATTAACGCTTTTCTGGATGATTATGCACTTACGATAGAAGCCTTCACAGCACTTTACCAAGCTACCTTCGATGAAAAATGGCTGTATAAAGCGAAGGACTTAACCGATTATGCTATTACTCATTTCTTTGATTCTGACTCTGGAATGTTTTTTTACACCTCAGATATCGATCCGCCTTTAATAGCTAGAAAAATGGAAGTATCTGACAATGTTATCCCTGCCTCTAATTCTTCTATGGCAAGAGCTATGTATACGCTTGGTCTTTATTTTTACAATAATGACTACATAGAAAAATCAAAACAAATGATGCAAAATTTGAAGGAAACGGTAACGATACATCCGCAGCCCAATTTTTATTCGAACTGGTGTAGCCTGTACAGTAGTTTCGTAAAACCTCCATATGAAGTGGCCATAGTAGGCGAAAATAGTGCAGAAATCCGTCAAGAAATGCTTAAATATTATACTCCAAATGTTATCTTTTTAGGTGGAGATGATGAAGGTAGTTTAGAATTATTGAAAGATAAATTGCAAGAGGGGGAAACGATTATATATGTTTGCCAAAATAAAGTGTGTAAATTCCCCGTCACAGAGGTAAGCAATGCATTAGAATTAATGAAGTAAATACCATACTATTAGGTTTTATAGCCTATTTTTGGCAACTACACTACCATTTCTAATATCTATTCCATTATATTTTCTTAGGCTTAAAGTTTAATATTATATTTGGAGAAAATAGTATT